>DATAGL010000787.1:0-1744 GCA_036263755.1 Chitinophagaceae bacterium
GTAGGGGTCACTGAGCGTCTGCTGATCAATGGAAATGGCCTGAGGGATACTGCAACAGGCATTGCAAGTGTCACTAATCAAGGTGCCTCGGGAGATGCAGGCAATGTGCTGGTCAAGGCCAGGCAGCTAGAGATTCTCAATCGAGGCGCAATCGTCAGCAGCACGTTTGGTCATGGTGATGCTGGCGTAGTCTCAATAAGATCCCAATATTTATTGATAACAAAAGGTATCAGCGGAGAAGATACTACTGGTATTTCTAGTAACGCTGAAAGAGGCTCAACAGGTGATGCCGGAATGGTTGTTATAGATTCTGGTCATATCGAACTCAGCGATAGCGGAGAAATTAACAGCAACTCTCGCGGTAGAGGTGACGCAGGTACTATCAAAATTGATACAGCAACATTAGATATACAACGTCAAGGTCAGATTGTCACTAGTACTTTTGGCGATGGTCAAGGCGGTGAAATTAATATTAAAGCAAAGCGAATATTTGTTAAAAATGGCCTGAGGAATGGAGTTCTTACAGGAATTACGAGTAGCGCAGAGAACGGCTCAATCAAACATGCCGGTATTGTCACGATAAATGCAGATGACATAGAAGTGAGCAACGGTGGAGAGATTCTTGCTGCCAGCTTCCCGCTGGCATTAGGCGATGCTGGCTCGGTTGTGATAAGTGCCGACAAGTTAGTTGTTGGAGACCGTGGTTATATTGCTAGTGGAACATTTGGGGCAGGTAATGCAGGTAATGTCAAAATAATTGCAGATGATTTATCCATATTAGGTAGCGGAATCATTACAAGCACCGCAGAGAAAAAATCTCAGGGCAACGCAGGTAATGTATTTATAAATGCAAATAATCTGAGTGTTCATGATAGGGGTCAGATAAGTTCGGCCGCCTTTGGATTGGGGAATGCAGGTGGCGTAAACATTAGCGCACACGTATTGCAGGTTGCAGGTGGAGATATCAGGACTCAGGGTAGTGGTTCTACTGGAGGGCAAATTAGGCTTTATGCTGACAAGCTTATTTATCTACTAAATGCCGACACAACCTCCAGCGGCATTCAGCCTGCCCCTGGTACCAGTCTGATCACGCTGCAGGCGCCTGTCATCGGGTTGAACAACAGCAGGGTAGAGTCCCTCACCGGCAGCGGTCAGTCCCTGCAGGGCTCGGGCGAGGCACGGCTCCTTGGAGACACTACCATCATCTCTGCCGACAGCATCGTGGCCGCTAGCTCCTCGGTGGAGACTACCGGCTTGCAGACCAATCTAAGCAGTGGCTTGCAGATCCCCACCGGTACCTTCCTGGACGCCGACCGGCTCCTGCGGGAGAGCTGCTCGGCACAAGGTAGGACCGCCCGCTCCACCTTCATCCGTACTGGCGGCGGCGGGCTGCCGCCTTCGCCGGATAGGCCGCTGTCGGCGCTGAACATGGCACCGCCTCAGCAAGCGGCCGCGGCCGGCGATGAGCAGACCATGGCAGCCGCCCCGGCTGGTATCCTGCCCTGCCCTGACCAGGCGCCCAAGCCGCAGTCCTAACACTGGCTGCTGCTCGCTTCCTTCCCTCCTGTTCCCCTGCCCCGTCTTGAGGAAACGACCATGCATCATCGGTGGCCGCGCTTGGGGGTGGGATCGGCGGCAGCGCTGGTGGCCTGGGCGAGCCTGGCAGCACCGGTGCTGGGCCAGGCCATCGCACCCGGCTTCGAGCGGCGGACGACGCCGAACACCCAGCCGGAGCTGGCACCGC
>DATAGL010000788.1:0-3525 GCA_036263755.1 Chitinophagaceae bacterium
CGGAGCCTTCTGGGCACGGATTACATATACAACCTCTTCTTTCAGGTCAGGCCTCAAAACCGTCGTGTCCTTGCTGACATTCCACTTGTTGAACCGGATCCGGTATCTGGTGTGTGATTTTGGAAGTAATAGTTCATTTACCCCAGCCGCCAGCAGCGTATCTTTTTGATGAACCACGCCCTCTTTGTCCCACGACACAATGACAAAGGGCGCCGCAATACTATCGTATACCACCCCTCCTACCTCAACCATGGCCCGGACCTTTATCTTGAAAAACTGTTCCTGCCCCGGAGGCGGCGGAGGCTGTGGACCAGGAAGGGATTGATCTCCCTTTTTACAGGCCATGACCGTGACCGCAAGCGTAAATAAAGATAGAGCGGTCCCTTGAAGCGATGGTATCCTTGAATTCATCTCCTGCTATTTTGAATTTTTTGTGTGAACGGGCTGCCGGGAAGTGACCTGCGCCCCATGCTGTTGGTTTAAGTGCCGCCAGCGAAGCTCCGGGGACGTAAGCCGCCGGAATCTGGCAGCGAGGCCTTCTCCTTTATGGTGCATCATTCACACGGCAAAATTCAAAAAACCACCAGCCAACAAACGATCATGCAGGATAATTAATATGGTTACCATAGGATAATGGCTGACCGGACAGTCAGGCTACCGTCCGCACGCGTTCATCGGGATCTTTCCTTAGATAGTTGTCTCGCTGAATGACTGCGCTAAACAGTCCCGGCAGGTTACGCACCTCTAAAAAAAAGCAAACCTTTCATTCGCCAGGCGCATCCAGGATGAGTTCTGTAAGGGTTGGAAACAAAGAAGGCAGACATCCAGGAATCCTTAATCCATATCGGGCACAACAGGATGGTAACAAAGGTTTAAAGGGAAGTAATCAGCTAACCATACCAACGTAAAATGTACCCGAACCCCCTTGATGAATAGTCGGAAGCGAACCTTTAAAAAGACAGCTGAAGAAACAAGGCAGGACCTTTTGGAGGGGATACTGAATATGTTTCTATCCAATAAAATTATCTACGTACTCAGATGCATCCGGGTCGGGCAATGGAAATAGCAAGGCAACCTGTATCATACAGCGTAATAAAGTGCTGATGAAGTCAAGTTATTCCTGTACTGCCTGGTTCTTCTCAAACCGGATAGCTTACCCTATCGGAAAAAAGAAGGCCCCGGTGCAGATACTACCGGGGCCTGAGCCTACTAATTATAAAATGTGGGGTATTCTCTGTTGAATGTCTTCCTCCATCATGTTGCTTATTTTTTGTACAGCTGCTGGGTGTACTTTACTCCTCCCTGCAGAACGACCACCTGGTAGCTTCCGGAGGGAAGCCCTGCCAGCGGCAGCTGCACCTTAGTGCCATTCTGAACTTTACGGCGCCATACTTCCTGGCCAGCGGCACTGTAGAGCACGACCTGGGCCGCCCCTTCTGCAGGTAACTGAAGTGTGGCTGCTGCTCCCGCCGGGTTGGGGTAAATAGAAATACCGGCGGTTTTCCCTCCTTCCAGCAACCGCACTTGTGAGATTACCTTTTCAGTGCCATCCAGGTCCGCCTGGAGAAGCCGGTAATAATTGCGGGCGGCCAGTACCTGCGGGTCGGTAAACCGGTAGGTACGGATGTCGGTTGCTGTACCGGCTGCTGCTACCGTACCAATGCTTTTCCACTGCTGGCCATCGGTGCTGTATTGAATGGTAAAGTCCCGGCTGGCCTCTTCAGACGCCGTTTGCCATTCGATCAGTGCCTTTCCGCCTGCCCCGGTTACGGTAAAGGAGAGCAGGTGCACCGGAAGGGTGCTGGTGGTGGTAAAAGACAGGAAGTCAGGATTGGTATAAGGGACCCTTACATTGCGGGATGAATCCAGGTATCCGAAAATAATTCCTTCATTTGCATCCCGGATCGCCCCACGGTCAAAGGTCAGGTAATAGGCCGTATTGCCAGCCAGGTTAGCGGGCGGATTGATGGTCAGGACATTTGTGCCTGAACCCGACACGGCTGGCCCAATGGCGGCAATGGTTTGTACTACGGCATCGTCCGCAACTGCTCTTATGTAAATATTACCGGCGCCCGTAACCACATTTTCCGAGAAAGTAAGCACAAGGTTATCACCGGAACCAAAATTTGTGGCATTAGCTGCCGGCGCACTGGAAGTCATAGTGGGCTCTACTCCGGAACCCCTGAGGTAATTGTCATTACCTCCGTTATTCACCCGGTGCCAGATGTCTAAATCCCCATCATCATCAAAGTCAGCAATACTGGATGAAGTATTTAACTGGAACCCTGAAGGAGTGCTGGCGGCATAAGCGGAAAATGCATGGGTTACAGGTGTACTAAATACTCCCGAACCGTTATTCTGTAAATAAATAATAGCAGATCCGGTTGCATTGTTCTGCGCCACGTCAATGGCACCATCACCATTGAAATCTCCAACCTGTACAATACCTGCACCAGATGCACTGGTGAATTCCAGCCCGGAAGGCACGGGTGCAATCCCGTAAGTGCCCCCGTCATTTCTGAGGTAGTTATCATTGCCTGCGTTATTCACCCGGTGCCAGATATCGACGTCTCCGTCTCCGTCAAAATCCGCAATACTGGAACTGGAGTTGAGCTGGAAGCCGGCAGGGGTGCTGCTTGCAAATGCTGAAAACGGATGGCTGGCCGGAGTAATAAATGAGCCCGAACCTGTATTCTGCAAATAAAGGATTGCCGATCCGGTTGCGTTGTTCTGTAAAACATCTACAAAACCGTCTCCATTGAAGTCGCCCACTTGTACGATACCCGCACCACCGGAGCTGGTAAACTCAAGGCCAGGGGGAACAGTTGCTGTTTGGTAGGTCCCTCCTTCATTTTTAAGGTAGTTATCATTACCTGGGTTATTCACCCGGTGCCAGATGTCCAGATCTCCATCTCCATCAAAATCAGCGATGCTGGAACTTGTGTTGAGTTGGAAGCCGGCTGGCGAGCTGGAGGAAAACAGGCCAAAGGGATTGTGCGCCGGTGTGATGAAGGAGCCTGAGCCGTTGTTTTGCAGGTAAATGATCGCTGATCCGGCCGCGTTGTTCTGAATGACATCTACAAATCCATCGCCATTGAAGTCGCCTACCTGAACAATGCCGGCTCCACCGGAACTTGTAAACTCCAGGCCGGCAGGCACCGGCTGGGTACTGTAACTCACCTGCCCTGCCGCGCTCAAACCGGACAATACCAGTAAGGAGGCAACCAGGCTTCGTGGGCGCCGAAGGTTTTTCTGAATGCTCCGGAACAGGCCCTGAAAAGAACGTACAATTTTGGACATGGATCAATGTGGTTTTCGGTTATAGAATTTACTTATGCTTTTCCAACCGCTTCACCTGCACCCTTTCATCGTTTTGTCAGGCATCCTGAGCCCTTCTGAAACGGAACGGTCGAACGTGGACGGCAGCACTAAAAATAAGCCTGAAACAAAAGCTATTTCCCTGTAAAGGAATGCTTTCTGCAAAACATTTTAAATGAATAAGTGATATCACTTATCTGATAACAG
>DATAGL010000789.1:0-2937 GCA_036263755.1 Chitinophagaceae bacterium
CCTTCCTGCAGGAAACCGGTGCCGGGCAACAGCCCTTCTTCGATGTGCGCACCTGCCAGCCCGACGCGCAGTTCACTTCTACCTGGACACCCGTAAAGGATGCCGCCGTACGCATCGCCAACGAGCAGTTCACGCACTGGACCCGGCCCAACGGCAGCCGCTACAATGAGACCGACCCGGCCATGACCCAGCGCCTGCAGGAGTACTGGGCGGCGGTGGGCCTGACGGTCACGGCAGCGCAGTTGCAGAACAGCGCCTGGCAGGAAGATCATCCCTGGAGTGCAGCCTTTATTTCCTGGGTGATGCGGCAGGCCGGTGCCGGCACCGCCTTCACCTATGCATCCGCCCATATGCGGTACGTGCACGCCGGCAAGCAGAACGCCGAGCAGCGTGCCGTGGACAACCCTTTCTGGACCTGCGCGGTGACGAATGCGCTGCCCGAGCCCGGCGACCTCATTTGCCGGAACCGCGGGAACAGCCGGTTCACCTACGATACCATCCAGTCGTCGGGTACCTCGCATTGCGACCTCGTTACCGAAGTGGATTATGCCAACAACCGCATGACGGTCATCGGCGGCAACAAGAGCCAGACGGTGAACCGTGAGATCATCCGCCTCACGGCCAGCGGCCTGGTGGACACCTCGGCGCACGGGGAGATCTTCGCCATCCTCAAGTTCCGCACCGATAAGTGCGAGACCTGCGGGACGGTGGCCATCGTGTGAGTGAATGGGTCAATGGGTGAATGGGTGAATACTTAGGTGAATGGGGGGGTGGGTGAATGTGCAGATGTGCAAGTGGGCAGATGTGCAGATGATGTACGATGTTAGATGTACGATGTACGTTCGTAAATCATAAATCATAAATCATAAATCGTACATCGTACATCGTACATCGTACATCGTACATCGTACATCGTACATCGTACATCGTACATCGATTTAAAGGCAACGTAAGTTACTAAATGTCGCTGGCGTCTTTGCGTGCAACCATCCCTCAATCCGGATCCTGCTAATCCTTAATCAATCAAGTCAATCCGCGGTTATGTTTCATACAACAGCCAATCGTTTTACCAACAATCCTTACGCGGCGGCCAGGTCGTTTTCGGCGGTCAGCCGGCCGTTTACCGGCAGCATGCATATTGTTCCCGGGGGCGTGCTGATGGATCCTTTTTACCGGAGTGCGCAGGAAAAGAACGGCCGCGGTGGGCGGCAGCAGCACCTGGGTGTGGACATCACCGGCAGCGGCCGGGGCGACGGCTCCATTACCGATGTGCGGCGGGGGCAGCCCGTTTATGCCGCCGTAAAAACAGAACTGGACCTGGCGGAGCTCAACACCGTCCGGGCCTTCAACAAGCGCACGAACGCCGAACTGACGGGGCTGGGACTTCCGGCCACGGGCACCGCTGTCCTTTCCGAAGCGAAGCTTTGGGTGCAGCCCTGGCGGGGCCAGCAGGACCATGATTACGGCGGCATTGTCGGCATGAGCTGTATGTACGGCTACGGCAGCGGGCAGGAGTTCACCCTCTACATCGAGTTCCTGCACCTCATCACCGAAGATTACCTGCCCAAAGACGCGCATGGCCGTGTGGCCAGCCGCTCGGAATGGACCGATACGGGCCGGGGTATCGGGTTCGGACCCGGCATCCGGAATGCCGAAGTAGTACCGCCCTCCTTCTTCCAGGGACCGGTGTATGCCCTGGTCGGATACCTGGGTGCCACGCAAACCCCGCACGTGCATGTACAGGTAGCCTTCTTTCCCAACCGGACCTTCGACAAGAATGCCGTGATCCGGGTGGATCCGATGGCGATCGTGTACTGATGAATGTACCACCAAAAAGACACAGGCGGTTTCGTCTATAGTTGGCAGCCATAGCTGCCGGCAAAGGCCGTGGAAACGGCCCGGCTGTAGGATACAGCCCAGGAAAAATGGTCCTGCCCCGGCAGGACCATTTTACGCATCACCCCTGCTGTCTTCAAAACTTCCGCCGGAAGACAACCTTAAACTCCAAACGCTAAACCCCAAACCAAAAAATGGCTTCCCTTTTCAAAAACTTGCCTCCAGATCCCGACGATACAGTCCCCGACGGCTCCGAGATCCGCCTGCTGCAACGGCTGTCCGGCGCCTCCCTTTGTCATTGCCGCCTGCAACCGGGATGTACTTCCGTAGCCGTGCGCCACCTGACCGTGGAGGAATTGTGGTATGTGACTGCCGGAACCGGCGCCGTGTACCTTTCCTTTGAAGGGGTGGCGGAAGAGGGGAAGTAACGGCGGGCAGCAGCCTGCGCATTCCCGCGGGTACCGTGTTCCAGTTCCGCAATACGGGCAGCGGGCCGCTCGATATCCTTATAGCCACCGCGCCGCCCTGGCCCACAGACCGTGTGGAAGCCGTGCCGGCTACCGGGAAATGGACGGCTGGGGGTGTGCCGGCAGCCTGAAAAAAAGCAGGCATCCTGGCCTTACGGAAAGGGCCGGATGCCTTGCGGTTTGGTTGCGACCCGGTTCTTCCGGATTATTCGAGGATCAGAAACTGCCGGCTCACCTGCCGCCCGGAGCGGGCATGGGTCAGCCGGAGCACATAGGTGCCGCCCGGAAGCGGCTGCCAGGTAAGACCGGCCTGTCCGTTCTTGTTCAGGACCGTTTCCTGTGCCTGCACAAGGACCCCGGCAAGCGTATAGACTTCCGCCTGATAGGTTCCCGGTTCCAGGTGCAACACCTGTATCTTTTGCAACGAGCCCCGGGGAAGCGGATTGGGGTAAAGGGTCAGGGAAGCCTCAGCTTTCGGAGCCGTGCATGTTTCCTCTTTCTTCTTTTCCCTGCGTGTTTTTTTCTTTTTGACCGCTACGATGACTCCTAAGAATCCAGAAAGTGCCTCACCCCGAACCATTCGGATCTGGTACGATGGCTGCCCTTCCTGAACGCTCATTTCCTGTGGCTCATA
>DATAGL010000790.1:0-4381 GCA_036263755.1 Chitinophagaceae bacterium
TTTCTTTTGGGCAAGTCCATTTTGGCTTCAATAGCATAGCAATCGTTTTATTTTTTTATTTTTCCGACCCGGCGGAAAGTGAAGCGGGAAGCGGGAGAAAGAGGAAACCGGGTCAATTTGAGCTAAATTTAGAGTAGCCCCCAGGGGCAACTGTCCTGTACTGTACTGTGCTGATGATGGTTGGAGAATCCTATATTGTGCCTTTCCAATATCCTTCCGGAAGCGCTAAAGATTGCTAATTCGATTTATTGTTTTGCTATTGTAAACGCATTGCTTGCTATGACACCCTTATTGAACATCGACACGGAAAACAAAGTACCGAAGTACATCCAGGTAGTAGATGCGATCACCGATGCCATCCGCAGGGGAAAGCTGAAAAAAGGCCAGCGCATTCATTCCATCAATGAGCTGAGCGATGAATACCTCCTTTCGCGCGATACGGTGGAACGGGCCTATACGCTGTTGCGCAACCAGGGCGTGATCATGTCGGTTAAAGGAAAAGGGTATTACATCCGGAACATCGACATTGACGTTCCCGTGAAAGTGCTCCTCCTGTTCAACAAGATCAGCAACTATAAAAAGCAGATCTACAACTCCTTTATCCAGACGCTGGGAAAGAATGCCATCGTGGACCTCAAGATCCATCACTTCAACATCCAGATCCTCCGCACGCTGGTGGAAAACCACCTGGCCGATTACAATTACTTCGTCATCATGCCGCATTTTTACGACGACTTCGACGAAGCGGTCCGCATCATCCGCTCCATACCCCCGGAGCAGCTGATTATCCTCGATAAGAAAATTCCTTATTACGACCTAAAGTGCGGCGTGGTCTACCAGGATTTTGAGAATGATATTGTGGACGCCCTCGAACAGGGACTCGACCTCCTGGCCAAATACCAGAGCATGGTGCTGGTGCACCCTTCGCTGGTACCCTATCCCCCGGAAATCGTCCGCGGCTTCCGCAATTTCTGCATGCAGAACCGGATCGCGTACTCCATCATTTCGGAGATCGATGAAAAGCATGAAGTGGAAAAAGGAAAGGCGTACATCGTTATCGAGGAAACCGACCTGGCCAACCTGATCAAAAAGTGCCATAAACAGCAGCTCACTGTAGGGCAGGACGTAGGGATCATCTCTTATAATGAAACCCCGCTGAAGGAAATCCTGCTCGACGGGATCACGGTGCTGTCCACCGATCATGAAAAAATGGGCGAGATGGCTGCCCGGCTGATCCTCGACAACAGCAGGGAAAAGATAAAGAATCCGTTTGCGCTGATCCGCCGTAAATCCTTGTAAACTTTTGGTTTGGTCCTCCCCAGGACCCCATACAGGGATAAACAGGTTGGGTGCCGGCAGAGGATATTTTTCTGTACCGGCACCTTCCAAAAACAGGCGGTACGCTTTTTCAATTCACCACATTCACCGGCCGGCCCCGGATGAAACCCAGTACATTCCAAACGGTAGCATCCAGGATCCGCTGCCTGGCCTCGCGGCTCATCCAGGCATTGTGCGGAGTGATGAGGCAGTTCTTGGCGCGGAGCAAAGGGTTATCGGGCGATGGGGGCTCCTGGGCCAGGACATCCAGTGCGGCTCCGGCCAGCAACCCGTCATTCAGGGCCCGGGCCAGGTCGTGCTCCCGCACCAGCGGCCCGCGCGCCGTATTGATCAGGTAAGCCGTTGGCTTCATCAGCGACAGGAGATCCCGGTTCACGAAGCCTTTGTTTTCAGGGGTCAGCGGGCAATGCAGGGATACAAAATCGCTTTCGGAAAAGAGCGTGTCCATTTCCACATATTCGGCGGCTTCCGTTTCTTTCGGCTGGCGGGAATGGTAAAGTACACGCATGCCAAAAGCAAGGGCGATGCGGCTAACCTGCCGGGCAATATGGCCGAAGCCTACCAGCCCGATGGTCTTGCCTTCCAGCTCAATGATTGGCCGCCAGGTATAGCACCAGTCCACCGAGCCGGCCCAGGCCCCGTCGGCCACTGAAGCGGCATGCAATCCCACCCGGTTGGTGAGCTCCAGCATCAGCGCAAACGTATGCTGCGCCACGGAAGCCGTACCATAACCGGGCACATTGCAAACCGGGATGCCCCGGTCCCTGGCGGCTTCCATATCAATTACGTTATAGCCGGTAGCCATCACGCCGATCATTTTCAGGTTCGGCAGCGCTGCCAGAACCTCTTTTGTCACCGGCACTTTATTGCTCAGCAGAATATCCGCCTGCTGGCAATGCTGCACCACTTCTTCCGGACGCATCCGGTCGTGAACCGTAAGCATGCCGATTTCCTGCAGGGGTGACCAGTCCAGATCGCCGGGGTTCAGTGTATATCCGTCAGTAACGATAATATTCATGTTCGGGTGATAATTATTTTTCCAATCTGATAAGCTAAATCTTCCAGTAAGGCTCCTGCGTTACGGCAGGCATCATTTAATGTAACCGGGCCTTTGGCCAGGGAAAAGGCAGCGGTAAAGCCGAGCCGGTCCAGGTCTTCAGGATCCGCATCCACCGCCCCGCAAAGGGCCACTACCGGCTTGCCGAGCCGGCCGGCCAGGGCCGCCACACCGCCCACCAGCTTGCCCGAACCGGTTTGACTATCCAGCCTCCCCTCGCCCGTCAGCACCCAGTCCGCTGCCCCCATGTGCTCCTCTGCCCGGCTCCACTCCAGTGCCAGTCCGGTACCGCTGACAAGGCTGGCCTGCAGAAAAGCAACACACCCGGCACCGGTGCCTCCGGCCGCACCTCCGCCTTCCAATCCGCATACGTCTATACCTAAGTCGCGGGCAAGGATGGTTGTGTAATGTTCCATGCCTCGTTCCATCGCTTCAACTTCTTCCTCATTCAGCCCTTTTTGCGGCCCGTACACCCGGGTGGCCCCCTCCGGTCCAAGCAAGGGATTGGTAACATCGCTTGCCACCATGACTTCTATCCCGGAAAGCGGGATCCTGCTGCGGGCGTCGATGGCATAAAGAGCGCCGAGGCTGGCACCCACCGGGGGCAACTCCTTTCCGTTCCGATCAAGAAACCGGTAGCCAAGGGCAGCGGCCATGCCTATGCCGCCATCGTTGGTGGCGCTGCCGCCGATGCCCAGAATGATCTTCCGGGCGCCGGCACTCACCGATTCCCGGATGAGCTGGCCCGTGCCAAAGGAGCTGGTGCGCACTGCATTCCGCTCTCCTTCCGATAAAAGCTGCAGCCCCGAAGCGGCCGCCATTTCCACCACCGCCGTGGTGCCGTCTTCCGACAGCAGCCAGTCTGCCGGTACCGGCCGGAACAAGGGATCCGCAACGGTAGCCGAACGGACCTGCCCGGACCGGTACTGTCGGAACACGGAAGCCAGTCCGTCGCCCCCGTCGGATAACGGCAGCTCGGTTACCGCCATCCGGCCGGAAGCCCGCAGCAGGCCCCTCCGGATGCGGTCCGTCACCTCGAACGCGGTAAGCGATCCTTTGAATTTATCGGCGGCAATTACAATGTTCATGAATAGACGTATGCTGGAATGTCGGCCCGGGATTACTGCTGAACTGCAAACTTCCGCTCAAACAGGCAGGTGCACTATCCTGATCTGTCCTGAGCAGAAAGTGAAGATAAATGCCTAATCTAGCACTGCCATCAACACGGTTGCCAAATCTTTACCATGACCCCCCGCCTGCCTGCCGGCCCGCTCCTGCTGCTCCTGCTCCTGTTGCTCTCCTGCAGCGCCCCCGACACGCTGTTCCGCAAGCAGTCTTCTGCAGCCACCGGTATCGGATTCAACAACACCATCACGGAAAACGACTCCATCAACCCGCTGGACATGGAATACCTGTACAACGGCGGCGGTGTGGCCGTTGGCGATTTCAACAACGATGGCCGGCCGGATCTGTATTTTACCGCCGGGCAGGTATCGAACAAGCTGTACCTGAACAAGGGTAACCTCCGCTTCCGCGACATCACGGAAGCAGCCGGCGTTACCGGTGAAAGCCGCTGGTCGAATGCCGCCTCCGTGGTGGATATCAACTGCGACGGCTGGCTGGACCTGTATGTGTGTGCCACGGTGGCCAGCCAGCCGGGGCATCGCACCAACCTGCTCTACGTGCACCAGGGGCTGGATGAACAGGGAATACCCCGCTTTAAGGAGCTGGCCAGGGACTATAACCTTGCCGATACGGGGATGTCGGTACACGCTGCTTTTTTTGATTATGACCGGGACGGCGACCTGGACGTTTACCTGCTCACCACTGCCCTGGCCTCGCGCAACAGCACCCGGTTCGACGGCGGGGAGGAAGGCGCCCGGCGCCTGTCCGATAAGCTGATGCGCAACGAAGGCCCCGACTCACTGGGCCATCCCTGGTTCCGCGACGTATCGGCCGAAGCAGGTATTTCGGATGAAGGGTACG
>DATAGL010000791.1:0-10329 GCA_036263755.1 Chitinophagaceae bacterium
TAAACGGGTAAGCCGGGTCTGGAACTTCGTGAAAACGCTCGCGGCTTCCAACGGGGCCACGCAGGACTACTTCGGCTCGGCCGTGGCCACCAACGGAACCTATGTCGTAGCCGGTGCCCCCTATACCGATCACAACGGGAAAACCAATGCTGGATCCCTTTATGTATTCGGGCTGCAGAACAATGTATGGACACAGAAGATCGTACTCAATGCTACTGACCCTTGCGACCAGGGGTATTACGGGGCCAGTGCGGACCTCTGGCAAAAAAGGCTGGTCGTGGGGGCTCCCGGGGCCTACGTTACCATCGGTAACACCAATACCTTTAAGTCCGGCGCCGCCTACACGTATACGAATACGGACGTTGCCGGTTTCACCTGGATATCTGGGCAGAAGATCATCACCCATCAGGCGCACGATGATATGCATTTCGCTGCTTCCGTTGCCATCGAAAACAACCAGCTGCTCTGCGGGGCGCCCCGGTTCAGCGGGCAGCACGGGGTATCCAACGGCTACCACCGGGGCGGCGGCTTCCAGTATATCTGGGAGAATGGTAACTGGAAAATGGGAGCCATCATCGGCTCGACGAACGACATCTGCCGGAGCGGCGCCAGCGTGGCGGTGACCAACGGGGTCTGGCTGGCCGGTATGCCGCAGTGGAAAGGGGACCGCGGCCGGATGGTGATCCAGCGGAATGGCGCGTATCCAGCTTACCTGTACGACGAAGACCCGAACGTGGCTTACGGTTTTGGTTCCGTGGTGGCCGCGCACAACGGGCAGTTCCTGGTCACGTCACCGGACAACGAGCCGCTGGGCCGGGTGTTCTTTGGTGTGATCGATTGATACCCCACTTTCCTTCCTGCCTACCGGCAGGGCCTCCCGGAGCCTGCCGGCAAGTAACAGTCCCCGGGCAACCGCACCGGCCGCACCGCGTCGGCGCAGGTGCGGTTGCCCCTTGCGCCTTTTTCCCGGCCCTGCACCTTGCCGCCCAGAGGGGTAGGCCCGTTCTGGTTCCCGGCTACAGGGTGCACCGGTACGGGCAGCGCCGGTGGTCCGGACCCTGATTGCGGTACACCGGTTGGGAAATACGGAAAACATTTATTTGCTTTGTATGGCAAAGTGCTTTTCCTTTATCTAAACGCTTTCCGTACATGCCCCTGCTTTCCACGCTGGACCGGCTGCACCTCCGGGCCCGGGCCAACCAATGGCTCCGGTATTTTACCGTTTTTACCCGCATCGCCCTGGCGGCCGGGTTCCTGCCTTCCGGTATGGTGAAAATCCTCGGGGAGCGGTTTACTTCGCTGAACACCCTGCACCCGATGGGGCATTACCTGGAGGCAGTGCACCGCACCGGCTACTACTACACCTTCGTGGGCGGGGTGCAGGTAGGGGCGGCGCTGCTGCTGCTGATCCCGCGCACGGCCACCCTCGGCGCCTTCCTGTATTTCCCCGTCATCCTGAACATCTGTATCCTTTCCCTGGCGGTGCGCTTCGACGGCTCCCTGCTCACTTCCCCACTCATGGTGCTGGCCAACCTCTACCTGCTGTGCTGGGACTACCACAAATGGAAGCACATCCTGCCCTTCCGGCCTGATCCCCTGGCCAGGCAGCCGGCTACGGACCAGCGGTTCCCGGTGCGGTTCTTCGCAGGGGTGGGCGCCGCCATGGTTACCGTGGCCCTGCTGGTGGTCACGGCCTACGACATCCGGCCGCACAACACCCTGCGCGACTGCCGCAGCCAGTGTGCGGGCAGCGGAAACGCCAAAGCCTGTTCTGATTTCTGTGATTGCATCCACAAGAACGGGCAGCCGCTGGAACAATGCCTGGAAGCCTATAACCGGGCGCTGGCCGAAGGGGCCGGGCAACGATAGGGCGCGCCGGTCCGGAACCCGGGATGCACGAAAATGATGCAGATGAGGGAAACGTTGCTAGGCCGGCAGCAGGAGCGAAAACGTGGCGCCCTGTCCCTTCACCCCGTTAGCCCGGACGTAGCCCCGGTGGTGCTCCACCACCTTGCGCACGATAGCCAGGCCGATACCGGTGCCCGGGTATTCCTTATTGCCGTGGAGCCGGGTGAACAGGTTGAAGATCTTTTCGGCATACTGCTGGTCGAACCCGATCCCGTTGTCGGTTACTTCAATAAGGTGAAAGGGCCGGCTCGCGTCTTCGGGGCTGACCGGGAAGCCTGCCTGGTCGCCGTTGAGGAGCCGGGCGCTGACGGTAACCTGCGGCGACTCGCCCGGCCGGCTGTACTTGATGGCGTTGGACAGGAGGTTCTGGAAGGCCTGCTGCAGCTGTCTTCGGTTGCCCTTGACCGTGGGCAGGGGGCCTACCCGGATCTCCGCCTTTTTCTCGGCCACGAGGAATTCGAGGTCGAGGAGCACCAGCTTGATCTTGTCGTTCAGGTTCACTTCCTCGAATTCGATCGGCTGGTAGCTGGCATGGGAAAAAGCGAGGAGGTCATCCACGAGGGTGCCCATACGGGTAGCCGCCTGCTCGAGCTTTTGTACGAGGACCTTTTCCGCCTCGGTCAGCCGTTCCCCGGAACTGAGCTTCAGCCGCTCGGAAAAAAACAGCACTTTGCGGATCGGCTCTTTCAGGTCGTGCGAGGCCGCGCGGGCAAACTCCTCCAGGCTTTCGTTGGAGCGCCGCAGCTCTTCCACCATCTGCTCGAGCTGGAACTGCGCTTCCTTGATCGGGGTGATGTCCGTAAACACATTGATGAAGTGCTCCTCGTCCATGCGGGCAACGGCCAGCTCCAGCCAGCGCCCGTTGGAAGGAAGGTGGTATTCGGTCCGGAAGGAGGCGCCTTTCTCCAGCGCCCGGGCCGACCGGAAAACGGGGCTGTCGGGCATGTTGGGGTCCAGCGTTGCCATGGAATGGGTGAGTAGGACAGCGTTCGGTACGCCGTTCAGCCGTTCGCAGGCTTCGTTCATCAGCACGGAGATGGCATCGACCATCTGGCCGGAGGCATCGCGGATGGCTTTGGTGATGGACAGCCCGTTGGGCGATTGCCGGAGAATGTTGTCGAGCAGGACTTTTTGCTGCTCGATTTCGGCCGTAGTGCGCTTCGCCTGCGTGATGTCGTTGACCGTAACGGAAACCGTTTCTTCCCCCAGCCGGACCACCGAAAATTCATACCAGCGATCCGGCTCCGCGTAGTGCAGCACGTGGGTGGCCGGCTGGCCGGTGCGGATCACCTCCCCGATAAAGGAGAGAAAGGGAGTCTGGTCGTCCCGCCCCGAAAGGCCCGATAAAGTATGGCCGATGATCCGGTCCCCGGTGGTGCCGAACATCCGGTAAAAGCTGTCATTGGCGCGCAGGAACTCGAGGTCATATACCCCGCCTTCCTCATTGCGCAGCACCCGGGCGGAATAAATACCGCTGATGGAAGCGTTGAAAAGGGCGTCCAGCTCATGCGCGTTGCGCCGGGCTTCTTCCTCCAGCTTTTTTGTTTTGCTGATGTCGATGTAATTGAGCAGGTACCCGTCGTCAAACTTGACAATGGAAAACCCGATCCACTGGTCGCGCACCGGCGAATAATATTCGAGGTACTGCGGGGTACCGGTTTCCACCACCTGTCGCACGATGTCGAAATAATTGGAATGTCCCCTGAGGGCAATCAATTCCTTTACCGTCCGGGTATAGAGCACCTCCAGGGGAAAGGCGGTTATGTCCGCGCTTTTCTGGTTGCACAACCGGAGCCGGAAGTCCTCGATGGCGCCCTGCTCGTTCCGGACGGATTCGTACAGGCTCACGCCGTAAGGCGAATGGTCGATCAGGTTGTGCAGCAACCGGGCCTGCTTGTCCTTTTCCAGCTGGGATTTGTATTCCTCGGTGCGGTTTCGGGCCGTGGTCAGCACGCCGTCCAGCATTTTCACCCGCTGGAGCGAAACGTATTTTTCAAGGGTGGTGCTGAAATAGGTGAACTCCATGGGCGTGCCCGATTCATACACCTGGAGGCACTGCCGGAAGATCGATTCACTGAAGCCCGGGTCGGGCAGGCGGTCCTGGAGGATGGTTCTCCCGATCACCTGTTCCGGTTGCTGTCCGGTCAGGTTACGGATGGCGGCATTGCAGTACACGAATACAAAATCCACCACTTCCTGCCGGCCGGTTGCCTCGTTCGCCTGCCGGACGGGCCGCACAAACACCGTCGCCTCGGGTTGATGATCAAACGCCTGCACGATGAGGGAAATATCTTCGGTAAGCAACTGCATAGGGAAAAGTGTAGTGCAATCTACTCTTTTTCAGCAAGTTTTTGACGGGCCTGCTTCCGGAAACCCTTACCCGGGCGGTGCGGCAGCGCCCGGGTAAGGCCCCGGCCTAGCCTGCCTGCACCACCCGCGCGCCGGTCTTTTCCCGTGCCGCGGATGCCCGGCGGAACGCCGGTGTACGGTACGTGCCCTGCAGGCCTAAAGCCGAGCAGGTCAGGCCGGCGGCCACCACGGCCGTACGCACCCAGTTCATGGCGCTCCATTCCCGGAAGGTGGCTTGCAGGAGTGCAACATCCGTTTGGTCCGCACCAAAGAGCACGGCATTGAGGGGGTAGAAGTACAGGAAGGTCATGCCTTCACCGATGAAGTAAAAAACAAAGGCACCGCCGAGCAGCCAGCGGACCTGCGGGCTGCGCTTCCAGAACAGCAGGAGGGAGAGCAGGCCCAGGGCCTGGTTCAGCGGCGAAAAGATGCGGAAGAAGGTGCCGGGATTGCTCTGGCTGTAATACTGGCGGGCGGTATGGAGGGAAGCGGGGATCTGGTGGCCCCAGGCGGGCGCGTCTACCAGTGACGTATACACGTTGGTCAGCATCAGGCCCGAGGCCAGTACCAGGGAGGCAAAAAGGAAAAAGCGTTTCATGTTTTTTTTCAGCAAAGGTGCCCGCAGCAGGTGCCCCTTTCCTTGTACGTATCGGACATTACCGGAACAGGTGCCCGGGCAGGTGGCTTTGCTCGCGGCGGTAGGCCCCCGGGGTCAGGCCCGTGTAGTCCCGGAACTCCCGGTTGAAATGCGCCTGGTCGTAATAGCCGCAGGCATAGGCCACGCGGGTGAGGGTTTCCCTGCTGTGGTGCACCCGGTCGAGGGCCTGCCGGTACCGCTTGTAGCGGAGCAGGACTTCCGGCGCCATGCCGAAGAGCTCCTGCACTTTCCGGTGGAGCTGCCGCGGCGAATAACAGAAGTGCGCGGCCAGTTCCCGCACGGTGGACATTTCATCCCCGCTGCTGAGGAAGGCGGAAATCCCCCTTTCCTGCCGGTGCAGGGCGGGCGGCCGCTGTCCGGCCCACTGCTCCATATACCGCACCCGTTCCGCGAAGCTGCCGCAGGCGGCCAGCGCCTCCCAGACTCCGGAAACCGACCGGTTCACCCCCTCCAGGTCGGTGATGCCGTTAAGGAACACCCCCGCGGGCGCGCCCAGCAGCGGCCGCACGGCGGCCGGGTGCAGCACCACGCCGAAAAAGGATTGGTGCGGAGGGGTAAGCAGTTGAACCGGCGTATCGCTCAGGCCGTTGACGAAGCAGCGGGGCGTGCGGCCGGCCCCGGCCCCGGCCCGTTCATAGCCGGCGGCATCCGCAAAGCTGAAGATCAGCTCCACTTCCCCCTTGGGCAGGATGTACTCCACCCGGTAGGAGGGCGCTCCTTCCGTTTGCCAGAAGCCTTTCACCAGAAGGCCGGCAGCAGCGCTGCTGCAGGGTGCATACGTAGAGGTCATGTTGCAGGGATTAGGAGCAAGTTGGTACAATCCGCCGGCAGCTGCGCGTGCATACCGCATGAACCGGCAAAAGGGCGGGACCAACCGTAGGGTGCCGGCCCCGGGCCTTTGCATAGGGAGGGTACCCGGCGGACCCGTCCGGACCGTTCCGGGAATAAAGCCTACATTGTAGGAATTGAAAAGGGCCGCCCTCCCTTACGGGCCCACTTATCCGGATCATCATGGTAACCCTTTCCAACGGCCAGTTTTTTGGCCAGACCAACATCACCACGGATATCAGCGGCATTACGCTGACCGATACGGAGTATACCCATGACCGGGTGGACTGGCATTACCATGAAAACGCCTACTTCACCCTGATGCTGCAGGGCCGGATGATCGAGGGAAACAAAAAGGAAACCTACCAGTGCCCGCAGGGCACCCTGTTGTTCCACAACTGGCAGGATGCTCATTACAACATCAAGCCGGAAGGCTTTACGCGCGGGTTCCATGTGGAGATCAGTCCCGGCTGGTGCCGGGCGCAGGACTTCGATTTCGAACTGCTGCAGGGCAGCCGGATGCTGCACCACCCCGACGGCCTTGCGGCCGCTTACAACCTCTTTATCGAATCCAGAATCAACGACGGGAACAGCCGGCTGGCCATCCAGGTCACCCTGCTCCGCCTGCTGGCGCAGCTGAGCGGCCGCGGGGAGGAGCCGGGCCGGGATGTGCCCCCGTGGGTGGTGCGGCTCCGGGAAATCGTGCAGGATACGGGGCTGGATGGATGGACGCTGGCCGCCTTGGCCCAAACGCTGGGCATTCACCCGGTGCACCTGTCGCGGGGCTTTCCCCGGTACTTTGGTGCCGGCCTGGGCGCCTATGCCCGGTCCGTCAAAGTGGAGCGGGCGCGGGCCCTGCTGGGCCGCCCGGAGCTTTCCCTGACGGGGATCGCCTACGACTGCGGCTTTGCCGACCAGAGCCATTTTATCCGGTGTTTCAAAGCCGTGCACCGGATACCGCCTTCCCGGTTCCGGCAGCTGCTGGAAAAGTAGCCCCATGTTAATTCCGTTCTATTCGGAACGGCCGCTGCCGGCTAGTTTTGTCAGCAACAGAAATTTTCAGCTATGAACTATCGCCTGCCCCTCCTGATCCTCTGGATCCTCGCCTCCCTGTCGCCGGGCGCACAGGAAGCCCGTTCCTCTTCCGCCAACGGAATAGCCGCCGCAGTACACCAGCCCCATGCGGGCAAGATCGTCTTCAGCGCGGGGGCGCTTCCGGCCGCCGGCGCGGAAAAGGGGTTCCTCACCACCTACCGGTTCACCCCCAAAAGCGACCTGTATTTTACGGCCTTCCTGGAGCGTCCGCTGCTGCAGGACCTGTCCGTACTGGCACCCGGCCTGCCGGCGGAGGAGCTGCTCCGGCTCGGAAGCTACCAGTTTACGTTTTACGTGGATGACCGGCTCGTGTACCGCGACAGCCTGCACCCGCAGTCGCTCCGGCCGGCTGAAAAGGAAAAAGAGACCGTGATCGGCCGGCCGCTGGTGGCGCACCCCTTCCAGAACCTCTGGGGCGCGTACCTGTGGTTTCGCTTTCTGCGCAACGGCGGGGAACAGGCGCTGACGGAAGGAAAGCACCGGCTGAAGATCGAAATGCGGCCCAGCGTACAAAGTGCGGAATGGAAGACCGGTGCCGTGGCGGCCGCCGGTGAAGTGGTGCTGGACGTGCAAAACCCCAAAATTGATCCGGCCACGATGTCCCTGCACCCCGTGACGCCCTACAACGGCCTTCCCGTATCGAAGGACGCCTTTGACCGGGAAAAGATTAAAGAGCTGAAGGCGCGCGAAGGGGAGAATGTATTCAAGGACATCACCAGCATCGTGGTCCTGAAAGACGGCAAAATCCTCCTGGAGGAATATTTCAACAAGGCCGGCCGGAACACCCTGCATGATGTGCGGTCGGTCGGCAAAACCTTTGCCTCCACGATGACCGGTATCGCCATCGGGGAAGGCCACCTCAAAAGCGAGTACCAGACCCTGAAGGAGTTTTACGACCTGCGGCAGTTTGCGCATTTCTCCCCCGCAAAGGAAGCGGCCACGATCCGCGACCTGCTGACCATGAGCTCCATCTTTGAAGGCGACGATAACAAAGGTGATTCGCCCGGGCGGGAGGACAATATGTACCCGACGGCCGACTGGGTAAAGTTCACCCTCGACCTGCCGGCGGATACGGCCAATGCCGATGGCCGCTGGCACTACTTTACCGCCGGGGTGGTGCTACTCGGCGACATCCTGCACCGCTCCGTTCCGGGCGGGCTCGAAGCCTATGCCGATGCAAAGCTGTTCCGGCCCCTGGGCATTACGGATTACAAATGGCAGTATACCCCGCAGAAGGTAGCGAATACGGCCGGCGGCATCCGCATGAACGCCCTGGATTTTGCGAAGTACGCGCAGCTCTATAAAAACGGGGGGCAGTGGCAGGGCCGGACCGTGGTGCCGAAGGAATGGGTGGATAAATCCTTCACAAAGGTCAAAACCCTGCCACGCCGGCAGAACGAATATTACGGCTACCTGTTCTGGAATAAAACCTATACGGTGAACGGCCAGGGCTACGAGGCTTTTTACTGTGCCGGCAACGGGGGCAACCACCTGTACATCTTTAAAGACATTCCTTTTGTGATCGTGGTCACCGGGGCGGCCTACAACCGGCCCTATGCCCATTCCCAGGTTCATACCATCATGGAAAGCTATGTACTTCCTGCGGTGCTGAACGGAAAATAGCAGATGCCGGTTTGACCGTTCGCTTTACGGTCTTCATCCTTTCCGGCATTAACCGGCCAGCAGGAGGACTTGCTTTGTTCGCTGTGCAGGATGCTGCGAAGCTGAAGCGTTCCTGTTCTTCGCGGAGCCTTTGCCTGCAGGAGGGACAGGATCAGCGGCCAAAAGGGCGGTGCCTTTGTCCCGTACCGGTAAAGGGTTTACTGCGCTTTTTTCCAGAACTCCATTCCCAGCGGGCCCAGGGCGGAGGTGATGAGTTTTTCGTACAGCAGGAAGCCGTTGTCGCCGTTGGTCAGCACTACCAGCCCGCTTTTGGATTTCGGGAACAGGAGCACCAGGGTTTTGACGCCCTTGTCGCTGCCGGTATGGAGGATGGCGTATTCCCCGTTGGAAAGACCGCCGAAATGTTCCCAGCCGAGGGTCATGGAGCTGTTCTTCGCAAGGGGCGAGGCAGGCGTAACCATCTCCCGGAACAGGGCGGGCGCCAGGCCAAAGCCGTTCACCACCGCGGCGCCGAACCGGGTGTAATCGGCTACGGTGGTCAGCAGGTCGTCCGCAGCGTTGGGGGTCTGCGACCTGTACGTTTCATAACTGTTCCGGCCTTCCTGGTCGTGCCATTTGGCAAAGCGGGCTTCGTCCACGTTTGCGTCCCAGCGCAGCCGGCTGTCTTCCATCTTCAGCGGGGTGAAAATAAGGGAGTCGGCCAGGCGGTCCAGTCCCGTTCCGAATTTCTTTTCCAGGGCTTTGCGCAGGTATTCGAATCCTTCGCCCGAGTACCCGTATTTGGTGCCCGGAGGGGCATCGAAGGTCAGCTTTTTGGTGGCATGGAGCCAGCGCCAGTTGAGGAAGCCGGTCTGGTGGGAAAGCACGTGGCGCGTGGTCAGCTTTTTTGCGTTGGGATCGTGCTGCACGTCCGGGTCGGTCCAGTAGCGGGCCAGCGGCTCGTCCAGGCTCCACTGCCCTTCGTTCACCAGCTTCAGGGTCAGCATCGTTACGACCGGCTTCGTCAGGGAGGCCACGTTGAACAGGGCATCGGGCGGCGCCAGCTCGTTGGCGGCCAGCCGGCCGTATACCCTTGTTTCAGACACCTGTCCGTCCCGGATGATGCCGATGCCGACCGCCGGCACATGGTGCGCCTGCAGCAGGGCTTTAACGGTATCTGCTTCCGGCAGTTTAGCCTGTGCCTGTGCCCATGCGGGGAAGATCGTGAAGAGGCAGAGCCCCATGATCCAGGAAAAAACCTTCATAGCAGTAGTTTGGCGATAGGACGCACCCCTGCGCGCAGAGGTTACAGCCCCCCGGTAAAACCCTGAAAAAAAGAGGGTGCCCGGTTACAGCAGGTCCCATTTTTTCCGGTACTCCCGGTGCAGGAGCCCGTTGGCTTCCCTGTCGCCCACGAACCTCTCCTTCTCGGGGTTCCAGTTCAGCCGGCGGCCGAGCCTATAGGAGATGAGGCCCAGGTGCATGGGCAGGGTCATCCGGCGGGCGTACTCCAGGTTCGACTCAGGCTGGGTGCGGGTCTTTACCGCATTGATGAAATTCTGCTGGTGACCCGGCGAGCGCGGGAGCGTGACGGGCACGCCGGGCAGGTCGGTCACCGTTTCGCCGTTGATGGTGATCTGGCGCGAGCTGTAGTCGCAGAGCAGCGTGCCCTTGTCGCCCTCGAAGTACGCGCCGATGCCTTTGCCGGCCGCACCGGGCACGTTGGGCGGCTCATGGGTCCAGAACAGCTTGAGGTTGTCGTAGGTATAATCCACATCCAGCCATTGCGGTGCATCGTTGAAGCCTTTCGGTGCTTCACCCCTGGCTTCAATGGTCTTAAGCCCCCTGGGGTCGAGCGACCAGTACACCACATCGGCAATATGGCACCA
>DATAGL010000792.1:0-1744 GCA_036263755.1 Chitinophagaceae bacterium
CGGATCTTTTTTATGGCCGCATCGCCGGTGTCTTTCCGGGACCGCCACTTTGCTTCGAGGTTGTTGTCGATACCGAAGGTGATGCCCCCGCTGCGGCCATAGCCAAAGCCACCGGCCAGCTGGGCATACTGATACTTACGCCCGGTGGAATCGATCTGCGTGATGTCGTAATAGCGTTTGGAAAGGTTGGGGCGGTACGAAAACCCGAACGTTGGACGCATCACGTGGCGCAGGGCTGCCAGTCTTGATTTCCGGAACTGGAAGGTACCGTACAGGGCCGTACTGAAGCCCAGGGAAAAGGACATCTGCCGGTCGGAATAAAATCCTTTCGAAAAGGCCGTATCCACTCTTTTGCGGGATTGGTTCCAGCTCAGGTCTACTTTCTGGGCCAGCCAGACCTCGCTGTAGGAGATACCGGGGGAAACAATGAAGGGCCCCAGCGGCGGCAGGGAAACCGTCAGGGGAATGGAATGGTTGGCACCCCATTGCACCGTATCGAGCAGCTTGCTCAGGCTGAACCGGGCCGTATCGTAAAAAGAGACCTGGTTGCGGAACGAGCCGTTGTAACCGATCCCCAGCTTTTCGTACCACTTTGGTGTTCCCACTATTTCCTTGCGCTGGAACGGGTAGAGCGTCTGCACACTGAACGAGGCATCGGGAAGGCTTAAGTTGACCAGGTTGAGGTTGTTGTTCTGGTTGTGGTTGGCGCTCAGGGTCAGGAAGTAGGGTTTTCCCGCCCAGCTTTTGGAATAGGCTATGGATGAACTGAGCTGGTTCTGGAAATTGTTCAGGGGCCGGTTCACCAGGTACTGGTTGTGCTTGGTGGAGCCGGCATTTACGGAAGCTGAAAAAGTGACTCCGGGACGCGCCCGCTGATCGACCGTATGGTTCCAGTTGACCTGGAAGGTCCTTACCTTCCGGTAATCGGGATCGCCCTTGAAGTTGAATTTCGTATTCTGGATGTTGAGGTTCAGCGAGCCGCTGTACCGGTAGCGGACCCGGTAGGTAGGCGTGATCATGGCGCTCCAGCCCCCGTAGGAATACAGGTTGGTCCGGAGCATTACGTCGAAATTATCATTCAGGACCTTATAGTAACCCAGGCCTTCGAGGCCGATGCCGAAATCTTCATTCGTGGTAAAAGTCGGTGCCAGGAATCCTGAATGCCGGCCCTGGCTGAGCGGGTAGAAGCCAAAAGGCAGGTATACCGGAACCGGCACTTCCTCGAATTCCGGGTGCATGGGACCCGATACAGCCACCTTGTTGTTGATCAGCTTCATTTTGTTGGTCTTGAAGGCAAAATGCGGATGATCAAGGTTACAGGTGGTGAACCGGCCTTCCTTTACAAAAAAGGTATTGTTGTCCACTTTCTTGATGGTGCGGCCCTGGACAAACATTTCGTTCTGCTGGGTAAAGGTATTGGTGGTGAGCCCGCGCTGGGTTTTGAAGTTGAACTGCATCGAGTCGCTTTCAAACTGGTTGGACCCCTGCTCAAAGCGGGCACGGGTGCGGACATAGCCGGAACTGTCCCGGTCGGCACGGGCCGTTACGATGTTGGTCCGCTGATCCAGGGCCACTTCCGGCGCGGTAAGGGTTATGTCCTGGTGCACCGTCTTGGTTTTCCCGTACAGCAGGATGCGTTTGTCCTGCACAAGGACCACGGCACTATCCTCGGCTTCATATTCCACCGGTCCGCCGAGGGTGTCACTGGAAATACGAAAGTCGAAGGTATCGATGCGGGGCAAAG
>DATAGL010000793.1:0-3711 GCA_036263755.1 Chitinophagaceae bacterium
AGCTCGGAGGTGATAAAGGAAGGACGCCCTTTGTAGAAGGCATATTCCAGCTCGCGCCGCTGGATATAGTACGTGGCATTGGGAAAGGTAAGCCGGCTGTGGTCCGATTCAATGGAAATACCGCCCGCATGGTCCTTGTGCAGGTGGCTCATCAGCACCTTGGTGACCTGGTCGGCACGGATGCCGGCACGCTCCAGGTTGGCCAGGATCTGCATCTGCCCGGTCCGGGGATCATTAAAGCCAAGCCCGGCGTCCAGCAGCAACACATCCTTCGCCGTCACCACGGCAAAAGGCTGCACCTCTACCAGCAGGCTGCCGATGGCGCGGTCCTGCAGGTTGTCCTCCGCTTCGTTGAAGGGCACAAACATTTTTGTTTTATCAATGGTAAACGAGCCTTCGGAGAGGGGAATGATCTTCAGGCTTCCTGTATCCGGGAAGGAGGAACGCCCGCCGGTGCTTTCTTTATTGTTTTCCATCCTGCAAAAATAGTCCGTGCAGAATGGCTAAGAACATATTCGCGTATGTCTTAATCATACAGCAAGCGGAAAGAGAGCGGTGGCTTGCAGCGGGGTTCCCCCTTCCGGGAAAGGGCTAACGCAGTACCATCTGCCGGTCCGCATCGAGGCGGATAAGGATGAACAGCAGAATGGTGAACGTCAGCAGGGCCGTACCGCCATAACTGACGAAAGGAAGCGGGATACCGATCACGGGCGCCAGGCCTACGGTCATCGCCACATTGATGGCAATGTGGAAAAAGAACACGGCGGCTACCCCATAAGCATAACACCGGCTGAACACGCTTCGTTGTCTTTCGGCAATCATCACGATACGGAAGAGCAAAATAAGGTAAATGACCAATAAAACCGTCGTTCCCATAAAACCAAATCCCTCCCCGATGGTACAAAAGATAAAATCGGTCCGTTGCTCCGGTACAAAATCATAACGGGTCTGGGTACCCTGCAGCAAACCCTTGCCGAACAATCCGCCCGAACCGATGGCGATCTTCGACTGCCGCACGTTGTAATCGGAGGTACTGCTTTTGTCGCTGGCCGCTTCCACACCGGCCGGTGCCCCGCTGTATGGATTCTCATCCTTACCAAACAGGGACAGGATACGGTCCACCTGGTGCGGCTGCAGCACGTGGTTGAACACAGCCGGCACGGCAAAGCGCTGGAAGCCCACGCACACCACCCAGAGCAGGGCAAGCTTGACCAGTACCGATTTGCGCCGCGCGATCTGCCGGCGCATGATGTAGGCCGCCAGCAGGGCCAGTACCGTCAGGATGATGGCCAGCGTATTGGGCTCGATGACGATGGTGGCCACGAACAGCGCGGCAATGGAAAAGCCCACCACCAGGATGGTCGCCGGCAGGCCTTCGCGGTACATCACCAGGAAAAACGAGAAATACACCAGCGCCAGTCCCGTTTCCTTTTGCATGATCGTGATGAGCGCAGGCGTCAGAGCGATGGCGGCGGCGATGAGGTGCGAACGCGTTCTTGTGAAGTTGGTGTCGGGACGGCTCAGGTATTTCGACAGGGCAAGGCATACGCTCACTTTACAGAATTCGGCCGGCTGGAACTGGAAACCCCCGAAACGGATGATCGATTCGGTGCCCTTCACCTTGGAGTGAAAAGGAAAAACAAGCAGCAGCAGCAATATGCCCAGGGCATACCAGAGGTTGGCCGTGGCGGTAAAGAACTTGCTGTCGGTCAGCAGGATGAAGATCGCCAGCACGGCGGCAATGCACAGGAAGTAGAACTGCTTGCTGTAGTCGGTCTTGAACGCAAAAAAGGAAGAAAGCACGGGGTCGCCCTCGCGGTAGGTCACGGCGAAGATGGCCAGCAGGCCGATGGATACAAGCAGCAGGTACAGCCAGATCATGACGGGATCCACGCCCTTGGAAAGACTGGCGTTGTTGCGGTTCATCAGGAAGTTGCGGTTTTTCGTGGAATAAAGGTTTTTTCATCCGGCAGCAGCGCCTCGATGCGGAACAGGTGCGCGGTGGAAGGACGCGGCGTATCGGGCTTCGGTGCCGCGGGCTTCACCGGAACGGCAGGCTTTTGCACCGACGTGTCTTTTGGCGCATAACCGCCCCGGCGCAGGTATTTTTTGATATACGCGCTGTCCTTCGTGATCCGGAACCATTCGAAGGCGCGCGACGAGTCGGCAATGTACTGCTCGCGGACGAGGTAGCTCGGCATCAGGTTCTTGGCGGCCAGGGCTTCCATTTTCTTCACGCTTTCCGGGCGCAGCGAGTCGTTGAGGTAAAGCTCCATCATCAGCGAGGCAATGGGCGCCGCCGCCGTAGAGCCGAAGCCGGCATTCTCCACCACCACGGCAATGGCGATCTTCGGGTCTTCGCGCGGCGCGAAGCACACGAACATCGAGTTCTCGTTCAGTTCGATCTTCTTGCCGTCAAGGAAGCGGAAGTTCTGGGCGGTACCGGTCTTCGCGCAGATGTTGATGCCCGGAATAGCGGCGCCGCGGGCCGTACCGTGCGTCACCACGTCCTGCATGCCCATGATCACCGACTGGTAGGCCGTATCGGGGATATTGGTCAGCGGCTCGTGGCGTACGCGGAACTTGCCCATGATCGTGTCTTCCTTCGTTTCGTTCTCGATCTTTTTTACGAAGTGCGGCGTATAATAATAGCCTTTGTTGGCAATGATGCACATGGCGTTGGCCAGCTGCAGCGGCGTGGCGGTCATCATGTCCTGGCCGATGCCGAGCGTCAGGTTGGTGCACGAGCTCCAGGAATTGCGGTATACCTTGTTGTACACCGAGGTATCGGGAATGTTGGCCTTGTCCTCGGAAGGCAGGTCCACACCGAGGCGGATGCCGAGCCCGAAGTTGTGCATGTACTCGCGCCAGTGGGCATAGCCTTTTTCCACGTCGCCGATTTTCGGGTTGTCCACCACCATGCGGTAAATGTGCGTGAAATACGAGTTGCAGGAGTTGGCAATGGCCAGGCGCAGGTTGGCCGCATGACCGGCATTGTGGTGGGTACAGGCCGGCTTGCCGATCCCGCAGGCGTAGTAGCGCCCGCCGCAGCCGTAGCCGTAGTTTTCCGTAATGAGTCCGTCGTTCAGGGCCACCAGCGCGCCCAGGGGCTTGAAGGTGGAGCCGGGCGGGTACTGTCCCTTGATGGCGCGGTTCAGCAGCGGGCGCGATACGTCGAGCACGAACTTGCTGTAAGTCTTTTTGAAATTCGGCCCCGTAAGGGCATCGGGTGAGAAGTTGGGTCCCGAGGTCATGGCAATGATGCCGCCGGTCTTTGGCTCGATCGCCACTACGGCGCCGAGCTTGCCGGCCATCAGCTTCTCGGCCAGCTGCTGCACTTCCACGTCGATGTAGGTGTGCAGGGCGCGGCCGGCCACGGCTGCCGTATCGAACTCGCCCCCGCGGTAAGGTCCCTGCAGGCGGTTCAGGTGGTCTTTAATGATGTAGGAAACACCGCGCCGTCCCATGAGCACGCGCTCGTAATAGGCTTCGATGCCGCTGCGGCCCACGTAGTCGCCCGACTGGTAGAAGCCATTCGACCGGGCAATGATCCCCGAGTCCACTTCCCCGATATAGCCCATAAAGTGGGCGCCCACGTTGTAGGGGTACTTGCGCACGGCACGCTCCTGCAGGAAGAAGCCGGAGCCGAAGCGCCACATATTCTCTTCCAGGCGGGTATATTTTTCGGGGGTGAGCAGGCTTTCAAAGGAC
>DATAGL010000794.1:0-1568 GCA_036263755.1 Chitinophagaceae bacterium
GCGGTCCAGCCCGCTGTTTTTCCCATGGGAAACATAGGTGTGCAGTTCGAGGTCGCCTTCTTCCATATCCAGCAGGTAGAACCTTTTTTCGCGGGAGCCCTTCCCCATGTCAATGATCGTCAGGTAACGGTCATTGTTCACCCGGCCCTGTTCTTTCAGGCGCTCATATCCTTTGAGGGCAAGCGTAAAAACCGAACTGTCCAGCCCGGCTGCTTCGAGATTCATCTCTTCAAACAGGAGCGCAGCGGTATTCACCGTTTCACTTTCCGGTTGTGGCGAAAACAGGCTGGCCGGTAATTCTTTGTAGGAACCTACGCCGCGGGCATTGCTGAAGGAAGTAAACACAAGGAACACAATAAGGTAGGTAAAAAGAGGGATGAAGGTCTTACGCATGGTCCTGTGGTTTTTAGGTGATTGGGAGCACAAAGTTCCCTTTTTCCGGCGAGGTAGCCATGGCTTTATTGTATTGTATGTAAACTTTAGCATTTAAGCGAAGCCTGCAGCAGGAGCGGGTTTCCATAAGAAAGGGGAAAAGGTAAATACCCTCCTTTACTATCAGAAATTACCTGCTGCAGGCAACTCCAACCTGCCCCGGCAGTACCTGTCCATCGCTCCTGTTTCCATTAATACCGCGGCCAAAATCATATGCCAATTACCAACGGCTTCAAATTGGACTGTTTCTTGAATAGCATTCCCTGAAGTATCCTTATCAAAACAGGCTGCACAAAGGCCGTCTGTATCCTTAATCATATGGCAAAGGTGTTCATGATAACAGAAGGGCTGGAGAATATGGGCGCGCTCCGGTCGGGAGGGCAGGGGTCGGTGTATAAAGCCCGCCGGCCGGATGGAACGGTCACGGCCGTGAAGCTGTTGCCGACACCCCTTTTCAGCGAAAGCGGGGATGATAAAAACTATATCGATTTCCGGAACGAAGTGGACAAGCTGCTGAAAGTAAATGAAGACCCCAATCCAAATGTGGTCCGCATTCTTTCTTCCGGGATCACGGAAACCGGTTCCTTTCCTTTTATTGAAATGGAGTACATTGACGGGCCCGACCTGGAAGAACTTCTGAACCGGCCGTTTCACCCGGTATTCAGCATCCAGGAAGCGATCCGCCTGGCCCGGCATCTGTCCGGCGCCCTGGCCCATTGCCATGGCAAGGGCATCCGTCATGGCGATGTGAAAAGCAACAACGTAAAATGGCATGAAGCCGGAGACCGGTATGTTTTACTGGATTTCGGCCTGGCGGTAATGTCCGACGAACAGCGGCGCACTTCCCTGCGGCATGCCGGTGCCGTGGAGTTCATGGCCCCGGAGCAGAGTGAAGGGAAGCTGCTCTTCCAGAGTGATGTGTACAGTTTCGGGGTTATCCTGTTTGAAGTTCTGGCCGGGCAGGTTCCATATCCGCTTCGGGATAAGGGAGAAACGGCCCGCAACCAGGTGATGCTGTCGCACCTCGAACAACCCTTGCCGGATCTGCTCTCCCTGCGCGATAAATACCTACCCTTCGCCTGGCAGGGCGTTCATCACCGGCCGGAGATGGAACTGCCCGCCTGGCTGCTGCAACT
>DATAGL010000795.1:0-1524 GCA_036263755.1 Chitinophagaceae bacterium
TTTACCGAATCGAAAAAGAAGGGACTGACCACCTATACGTTTACGGTGAATAACCTGCCTGCATCCCGGTCGTACGAGGATGCGCCGGACAATTCCTACTATGCCACGCAGGTGATCTTCTACATCGACCAGGTGGAAGAAAACGGTACCTGGAAAAACTTCCTCTCCACCGTAGGAGACCTGTACCGCTATAATTATGAGTTCATCCGTAAAACAAACGAATCGGTTTCGGACGAGCTGAAGCAGCTCACCGACTCGCTGGTGCGGGGTGCCTCCACTGAACGCGAAAAGGCGCGCCGGATTTACCGCTGGGTGCAAACCCACATCAAGTACGTGGCATTCGAGGAAGGCATGGAAGGGTTCGTACCCCGCGAGGCCAGCCTCGTATGCAGCCGCCGCTTCGGCGATTGCAAGGACATGGCTTCCATCCTCACGGCGATGCTGCGCCATGCCGGGCTGAACGCCTATTTTACCTGGATCGGCTCGCGCAACCTGCCCTACCGTTATACAGAAACGCCGCTGCCCATTGTGGACAACCACATGATCTGCACGGTAAAGCTGGGCGAGGAATACGTGTTCCTGGACGGCACCGACGAATCCTGCCTCTTCGGCATGCCGGCCTCGGGCATACAGGGAAAAGAAGCCCTGCTGGCCATCAGTGAAAAAGAATACAAGCTGCTGGAAGTGCCCGTTCCGAAAAAAGAAGTGAACCGCTACACCGATTCCACCTTCCTGCGCTTCACCGACAAGGGGCTTGCAGGCACCCTGCGGGTCTGCCTGACCGGGTACCATGCCTCAAGGTTGCAGAGCGCACTGAACTACCGCAATGAAAAAGAGCGCGAAGAATACCTGAAGCGCCGGTTCTGGAGGGGAACCAACAAGGCAACTTATTCCGACTGGAAGGTAACCCCCTCGGCAACGGGGGATGAAGTAGTGGTGACGGCCGATCTTGAACTGCCCGATTACGGCAAGAAGCTTGGCGAGGAATGGATCCTGAACCTGAACCTCTTCAAACTCTACGAGCACCAGGAGATTGATTTCCCGAAGCGCAAATCGCCCATCGAGCACCCGTTCCTCGAGGCCTCCTCCTTTGTTACCGTACTGCAGGTACCGGCCGGTTTCAAAGTCAGCTACCTGCCTAAAAGCCAGCAGTTCCAGAACAATGTCTGGGGATTCAACCTGGCCTACCAGAACAGCAGCGACCGCATCCTGCTCACCCAGGAGTTCTCCACCAACACCCTCCTGATGCAGCCCGACCAGTTCGAAGCCTGGAACAAGGTGCTGGAGAACCTTTTTCCCCATTACAAGCAATCCATCGTATTAAGTAAAAACTAACTGAACCATGAAGCGTTTCCTCATCCTGATGCTGCTGGCGGCCGCCTTCCTTGGCGCCGGAGCCCAGGCCCAGCCCGTCCCCTACAAACTGGAATGGAAGACCCGGCCGGAAATTTATCCGGTTACCGATAAGTTCAAGGACGAAGCCGCCGTATATGTGCACGACCGGAAGATCGTTGAGTACATCAT
>DATAGL010000796.1:0-6035 GCA_036263755.1 Chitinophagaceae bacterium
AAGGAGAAAACCTTGCCGGGTGCGGATTTGGAGCTGCCCTGCGGAAGGCGGGCCGTCGTTCGCTCCGCTGCAGCGCCATTCTGTTGGACAGACCAGACAGCCAAAAAAACGGGGACAATTTTTTTTGAACGCGATTTGTGCACATCGCTCGGACGGATGGGAAAAAACGTTCAAATTTGTGGATAAAGACGGGATATCTGTGGATACATCCGTGCACAGCCTGTGGAATGATAAATATTTTGAACGGTAGGGAAATCGGCCTTTATTCGCTGAGTGACTTAGGGGACAAGGATAAACGATCGCGCAACCATCATCATACGTTTACAAGCCAGGCCGGATCTACACCCATAGGTCATTGATCGAAACGATTAATGGTATCACCTTTTTGACACAATTCAAATGGATCTGACGAATATAAACCGGGACCGGAAAAGAGGGAGAAAAGCGCCGATTGACCTGAGCACCATGGTGTACGGTAAAGTGCCGCCCCAGGCCAAAGAACTGGAGGAGGCCGTGCTGGGCGCCATCATGCTGGAGAAGGGCGCCTTCGACGCAGTGATCGAGATCCTCAAACCCGAGTGCTTCTACGTGGATGCGCACCAGCGCATCTTCCGCGCCATGCAAAGCCTTGCCAACAAAAGCCAGCCGATCGATATCCTGACCGTGGTGGAAGAACTCCGTTTCAAAGAGGAGCTCGACGTGGTGGGCGGACCATATTACGTCACGAAGCTGACCAACGCGGTCGTGTCTTCAGCCAACATCGAGGCCCACGCAAGGATCGTACTGCAGAAGTTCATCCAGCGCGAGCTGATCCGCATTTCCGGAGAAATCATCTCGGAGGCCTATGAAGACAGCACCGACGTGTTCGACCTGCTCGACCTTGCAGAAAGCAAGATGTACGAAGTAACGAGCAGTCACCTTAAAAACAACTACGAGACCATCGATTCGGTGCTGGTGAAAACCATCCAGCGGATCGAAGACCTTCGCCATAAGAACGAAGACGTCACCGGGGTGCCCAGCGGCTTCCCGCAGCTCGACCGGGTGACGTACGGCTGGCAGAATACGGACCTGATCATCCTGGCGGCCCGTCCTGCGGTAGGTAAAACGGCCTTTGCCCTGAACCTCGCACGCAATGCCGCCCTGCACCCCACGAAGCCCACGCCGGTAGCCTTGTTCTCACTGGAAATGAGCGCCGGCCAGCTCGTTCAGCGGATCCTGTCGGCGGAAAGCGAGATCTGGCTCGAAAAGATCTCCCGCGGTAAAATGGAAGAACACGAGATGAAGCAGCTCTACGCCCGCGGTATCCAGCGGCTGGCGCAGGCCCCGATCTTCATCGACGATTCGGCCGCCCTGAACATCTTCGAACTCCGCGCCAAGTGCCGGCGCCTTAAAAGCATCAACAACATCGGGATGATCATCATCGACTACCTGCAGCTGATGAGCGGCACCGGTGAAAACCGCAACTCCAACCGCGAACAGGAAATCTCCACGATCTCCCGCTCGCTCAAAGGACTGGCGAAAGAACTGCAGGTGCCGATCATTGCCCTGTCGCAGCTGAGCCGGGAAGTGGAGAAGCGGAAAGACGGCAACAAGATGCCCCAGCTGAGTGATCTCCGCGAATCGGGTGCCATCGAACAGGATGCCGACATGGTGTGCTTTATCTACCGCCCCGAATACTACGATGTTACCCAGAACGAGATGGGGGAGAGCAACCGCGGTGAGACCCATATCCGGATCGCCAAGCACCGGAACGGCTCACTGGAAACGATCAAGCTCCGCGCCCGCCTCGAGATCCAGAAATTCTTCGATGACGATGGCGGCGATTTCGGCGGCGCTCCCGGCGGACTGCCCCCGAACTTCAAGCCCGTACAGGATGCGGACGGTCCGCGGCTGTACATACAGACCGGCAGCAAGATGAACGATTTTGACGATGAAGATGCACCGTTTTAGGATTAACGTTTGAATGTTTGAGGTACGATGTACGATGTACGGTGTACGATGCGGAGGGGGTGGATGGGGGATGTGCAGGTGTGCGATCGCTGAACGAATGACACCTTCCGCACTTCCCCCGCTCACGATTCACGAACATTCACCCATTCACTCATTGACCCATTGCCCCGACATGGCCCTTTCCTATTTTTTTCATGAATCAGACTTCACAACGGGCGGCACCATCGTGCTGGACGAGGACACCTCCAAGCACGTGATCCAGGTGCTGCGCATGGAACGGGGCGCGGAACTGATGCTTACCAACGGGAGAGGGGAGAAGGCGCGCGTGGTGATTGCCGACGACAACCGCAAGCGCTGCGCTGTGCAGGTGCAGGCCCGGCACACGGAGAAGCCGCTTGCGCCGAAGGTTACCATAGGCGTGTCGCTGGTGAAGAATGCGGCCCGCTTCGAATGGTTTCTGGAAAAAGCGACGGAGATCGGTGTGACGGAGATCCTGCCGCTGCTCTGCGCCCGCACCGAGAAAGAAAAGTTCCGCGCCGACCGCCTTCAGGGCATCCTGCAATCGGCTATGCTGCAGTCGCAACAGTGCTGGCTGCCCCTGCTGCATGAGCCTGTATCTTTTGAAAAGGCCCTGACGCTGCCGGCAGCGCAACGCTTCATCGCCCATTGCGATGAGGGCAGCAAGCTTCCCCTGCCGGCGCAACTCGCGTCCGGCACCGACCGCCTCCTGCTTATCGGGCCGGAGGGTGATTTTACACCCAAGGAAATTGAAGCGGCCCTCGCTGCCGGTTTTGCCCCCGCAGCCCTCGGCGACACCCGCCTGCGCACCGAAACGGCCGCACTGGCAGGGGCCACCCTGCTGCGCCTGCTTGCGTAGCAGACCTGCTGAAAGCCGTGCGGCGTGAAGCGTGAGCAGCAGCACTCCGCCGGAATGACTTTTCTCTTGACAACTGACGCTTCACGCCTCCCCAAGAACTAAAGAACTGTTTGGGATAACCCGCGGCCCTAATGCGCGCCCGCGGCCTTTTTCGGCAGCATCTTTTTTACCAGCAGCACGATCTTTTCGATGAAAAAGCCCAGGATCAGGCCGCCGATGCCGCAGGCGAGCGCCTTGGCAAACCAGGCCAGCGCCGGCCATTGCGCGAGGCTGTGCTCGAGGTCGTGCAGCAAATGAGCGGTGAAGGGAATGCCGTGCGCGATGATCTCGGCGCCCACCCACAGCATCGCCGCCGTACCGATAACGCCCAGGATGCTGAGGAAGTGCGGCATGAACTTAACAATCCCGCGCCCGATCCTGCGGGTGAAGGATTTGTATTTCTCCTGTGCCAGATGCACACCGAAGTCGTCGGCCTTTACGATGAGGCCAACAAAGCCATACACGGCCACGGTAATGAATACGGCTACGGCCAGCATCACTGCGATCTGGTTCATAAACGGCTGGTCCACGACCTGGCTGTAAGCAATGGCCATGATCTCAGCCGAGAGGATGATATCGGTGCGCACGGCACTCGTTACGCGCTCTTTTTCGAGCTCCTCGGGCGTAATCACCTTGACCACCTCGGAGCCCGCGTCCACGTCGTGGTGCCTGACAACCATCGAGTGTACCTTTTCATACCCCTCGAAGCACAGGTAGGCACCCCCCAGCATGAGGATGGGCGTGATGGCCCAGGGGGCGAAATAGCCGAGCAGGAGGGCCGTCGGCGTAAGGATCAGCAGCTTGTTGAACAGCGATTTCTTAGCGATCCGGAAAATGATCGAGAGCTCCCGCGAAGGGTCGAGGCCCACGACGTACTTGGGGGTCACCGCCGTATCGTCGATCACGATGCCCGACACCTTGCCGGTGGTTTTGGCCACCTGGGCCGGCACGTCATCCAGGCTGGCGGCGCTTGCTTTTACGAGGGCCGAGATATCATCTAATAAGGCAAAAAATCCTGAGGGCATATACTATAAGTTCATTATTTGATTTAAAATGGTCGGTTGCTCTTTCCCGGGGGCATCGTGGGTGGGCGCTAGCGGCTGCTGCCGGCCGGGATCAGCTTCTTCCGGAGATGCCTGCAAATATTACGCACAATCCGCGGTCCTTCGTACACGAAGCCGGTCCAGACCTCTACCAGCGTGGCGCCGGCGGCCATCTTTTCCTCTGCGTCCGCGCCCGTGAAGATGCCGCCGCTCCCGATCAGGGGCAGCCGGCCACCGGTGCGGCTGTGGATATAGCGCACCACATCTGAGGACCTGGCTTCCACCGGTTTTCCGCTGAGGCCACCCGCTCCGATTCCTTTTACGGTACCCGGGTCCGTACGCAGCCCGGTGCGCTCGATGGTGGTGTTGGTGGCCACCAGGCCATCCAGATTGATCTCGCGGGCCAGGTCAATCACATCATCGATCTGCTCGGTGGTCAGGTCCGGAGCGATCTTCAGCAGGATCGGCTTCGGCACCTCAAAGCCGGCATTCAGGTCCTGCAGATGCGTGAGGATCCGCTGCAGGGCGTCCTTTTCCTGCAGGGCCCGCAGGCCCGGAGTGTTCGGCGAGCTTACGTTCACCACAAAAAAATCAACATACGGATGCAGCTCCAGAAAACACTGCTCGTAGTCTTTCCAGGCTTCCTCGTTCGGGGTGTCTTTGTTTTTGCCGATGTTGCCGCCGATGATGAAACGCGTGTCTGCAGCTGTACGATGCACGGTGTACGGTGTGCGATGGTCTTCCGGAGAGGTGTCTTTCCTGATTGACGATCGACGGTTGTTTTCCTTGCCCGCGGCTCGCAGCTCGTGGCTTTCGGCTTCTTTTTCCCTCCACCTCTTCAGCCGTTCCCGCACCACCTCGACGCCATCATTGTTAAAGCCCATGCGGTTGATCAGGGCTTTGTCGGCGGGCAGGCGGAAAAGACGGGGTTTCGGATTGCCGGCCTGAGGGCGGGGCGTTACCGTTCCAATCTCTATAAAACCGAAACCCAGGGCCTGCAGCTCGGGCAGGTACCGGGCGTTTTTATCGAAACCGGCGCCCAGTCCGACCGGGTTGGGAAAATCGATCCCGCAGAATGCGGCAGGAAGGCCGGGGCCTGGATCAAAGGTGCGGCCTACGGTGTGCCGGATAAAAGGCACCGAACAGGCCGCTTTCAGGGCATTCATGGAAACGTAATGCGCCGTTTCGGCGGGCAGCAGGAAAAGAAGTCGTCTGAGCAGGGGATACATCGCGGCGAAGATATTTACGATGTACGATTTACGATGTACGATTTACGATGTAGGATGAACGGCAGGTTATCGGGAATACCGGGCACCGGCATGAAGGAGGGTGCATGCGGGAAAAGAGCCGGCCTTTTTCTTATCCTCTACCCGGTTTCCGAGTGTCTGTAATCTGGTATTTCTTAAAGGGGCCAGGAGAGCCGGCAAAGGGGAAATGCCACACGGGTAAATTCGCAAAAGCGGCAGCTGGCCGTTGGTTGCCGCCCATTCATTGTTTGCCCATTAAATAGTTGTTTAGGCAACTAATTAGAATATTTTTCTTATTTTTAAAACACAATCCGAATAAATATGCAGGAAGCCTATATCGTAGCCGGCTACCGGACAGCCGTAGGAAAAGCGAAGCGGGGCGGGTTCCGTTTTTACCGCCCGGACGACCTGGCCATTGACGTGATCAAAGGTCTGCTGGCCGCTGTACCGGGACTGGACCGGCAACAAGTGGATGATGTGATCGTGGGGAATGCGGTTCCGGAAGCGGAGCAGGGCCTGCAGGTGGGACGGATCATCGCTGCCCGGGCCCTGGGCCATGAAGTGCCGGGCATGACGGTGAACCGGTATTGTGCCTCCGGGCTGGAAACCATCGCCATTGCCACGGCCAAGATCCGCATGGGTATGGCCGACTGCATCGTGGCCGGCGGTACCGAAAGTATGAGCCTTGTACCCACTGCCGGCTGGAAGACGGTTCCGGCCTACTCCATCGCCAAAGACGAACCGGACTATTACCTAAGCATGGGCCTGACCGCCGAAGCTGTGGCCAAGGAGTTTGACGTGAGCCGGGAGGACCAGGACCAGTTTGCCTACCAGTCGCACCAGAAAGCACTGAAGGCAATTGAGCAGGGACATTTCCGG
>DATAGL010000797.1:0-4629 GCA_036263755.1 Chitinophagaceae bacterium
GCAGCTCCCTGTTTGACAAGATTAACCTGAACGTCGGGGCCAACCTTACCCCGTACCAGCGCGATCCGGTAACCGGAGCGGCTATCAACCGGTACGTTTGGGATGAAGGTTCCTTCCGCCTGGGCACACTTAATTCTGTAAACGTGTCCTTGTCCACTTCCTTCCAGAGTAAACCCAGGGATGAAAAGAAAGCGGAGGAACGTGAGGAACAACAGCAGATCACCGATCCCTCGGTACTGGCCGACCAGCAACGGATGATGGAATATATGCGCCGGAACCCGGCGGAGTTTGTGGACTTCAATATCCCCTGGTCTGTAAACCTTTCCTATGGCCTGACGATCATGCGGAGGATGAGGCCCAACTTTACCATGGAAAATACGGTGCAGTCCAGTGCACAGATCAACGGTTCCTTTAGCCTCACCCCGAAGTGGAATTTTTCGACGAACGCTTCCTACGACTTCAATGAAATGAAGATCCAGATGCTGACGCTGTCGATTTCCCGCGACATGCATTGCTGGCAAATGTCCATCGGCGTGACACCGGTCGGTCTTTACCCGGGATACAACCTGACCATCAATCCGAAAGCTTCCATCCTTCAGGACCTCCGGGTGAACCGCTCCCGCTACTTCTACAATTACTGATCGGGAAAAGCGCAGGTGATTACCGGATAGTCCCCACCGGATTCGGCTTCCGCTAGGTTCCCGCTAAAGCTGTACGTGCCTGTATACGATTCCTGAAATTCAGGGCACTGATGGATTAACCTGCAAAAACACATGGAAAGAACTAACAGAGAGGAAGGAAACCGATGTGCCGTACCCTTGCAGCCAATTACTTTTTACCGGTCAGGAACGCCAGCATGATACCGTGTACCTTATCGCGGAGCTCGGCCACCGACAGACCCGCAGGATCTACCGGCGCGAGGAAATGCATCTCGATGGGATGGGGCCATAAATAAAAGGTCTTGTTGATCGGCATGACCTTGCGCGTATGGAAGATGAGGGCCGGGATAATGGGTTTGCCGGTTTCCACCGAAAGCCGGAATGCCCCGTCATGAAACCGCTGCAGGGGTGCCGCTGTTTTATTACGGGTCCCTTCCGGGTAAATGCACATATGCAGTCCCATGTTGAGCACTTCCTTCATTTTTGAATAACTATGCCGGCGGCTCTCTTCACTCTTCCGGTCCACCAGCACGCTGCCCCTTTTATACAGCAGGCCAAACAAGGGAATCCGGGCCATTTCAATCTTGGCTATGGTTTTATTGGGGCCGGGTATCCCGGGACTGGAAAGGGGCACATCCATGAACGAACTGTGGTTGCACACCACGATATAGGGCTGTCCTTTTTGAAAATGATTTTTCCCTTTGATAATACGGCGCAAGCCGATGGAGAGGAAGAAAAAATCCATCCAGCTGACAAAGATGACATGCATCATCCGGCTCCTTTTCGGCTCCGGCCAGAACCCGATGATCCAGGTCGGAAGGGCTACCAGCAGCAGGGAAGCCACAAAGGTCAAAAGGGCCCAGACAGCCATGATACGGGCCAGTATATTCTTCAGAATGTTCATATGGTATCAGAGGGCCCAGTCAATGGGATCGAGTCCCTGCTTCATCAGGTACTCATTGGTTTTGGAAAAATGACGGCAGCCGAAAAAGCCGTTTTTCGCCGCCAGGGGCGAGGGGTGCGCAGCTTTGAGGATCAGGTGCTTTTTGACCGGTATCAGGGCCATCTTTTCCTGGGCAAATTTACCCCAGAGCAGGAAAACGATATTTTCCTTTTTCTCAGCAACGGTCTGGATCACGCAATCGGTAAAACGGTGCCAGCCGATCTTGCTGTGGCTCATCGGCTCCCCGGCGCGCACGGTCAGCGAGGCATTGAGCAGGAGCACACCCTGCCGGGCCCAGTGTTCCAGGTTCCCGTGCTGCGGAATGGGAATACCCACATCCTCGTGCAGTTCCTTATAAATATTCATCAGGCTGGGTGGAGGCGGAATGCCCCGCTGAACGGAAAAGGAAAGTCCGTGTGCCTGCCTGGGTCCATGGTAGGGGTCCTGGCCCAGCAGCACCACTTTTACCCGGTCGAAAGGGGTCTGCTCAAAAGCATTGAAGATCAGGGCACCCGGCGGATAGATGGTTTTGCCCTGCTCCCGTTCCGTTTTGAGGTGATCGACGATCTGGCGGAAATAAGGCTTCGTAAATTCCGGGGCCAGTACTTCCTTCCAGGAGGATTCCATCTTTACGTTCATCAGACTGCTTTAAACGCTAAAGTTAGGCAAATGGGCGGGTACGTGCGGCAACCCTTACCAGAAATTCATGGGGTCTTCCACCACCCGGAACCCTTCGTTCCAGCTGCACAGCAGCTGCATGTCCTCAGCGGAAAGTTCGAAATCGAATATGTCAAAATTCTCCTTCAGGCGCGCCAGGTTGGAGGATTTGGGAATGGTGGAAACACCGAGCTGGATATTCCACCGCAGGACAATCTGCGCAGGCGTTTTGCCGTAGCGGGCCGAAAGTTCCTGCACCTTCGGTTCTGTCAACTTAATGCCCCGGGTCAGCGGGCTATAGGACTGAAGGACGATGCCTTTCCGGCCGCAATGCTGCAACAGGTCATCCAGGTACAGCCAGGGACTGAATTCCACCTGGTCCACCGCCGGTACTACCGAGGCCATGCCTTCCAGTTCCTGGAGGAAAGGAACAAGGTAATTGGCTACCCCGATGGCGCGTACCTGCCCGGACGTGTACAGGTGCTCAAGCGCCTTCCAGGTGTCGGCCCGCTGGTTCCGGATCGGCCAGTGAATGAGGTAGAGGTCGATATGCCCGGTATTCAATTCCTCCAGGCTGCGTTCAAAGGCACGCAGGGTGGCATCATAGCCCTGGTCCGGGTTATTGACCTTGGTGGTGATAAAAAGTTCATCGCGGGGGATGCCCGATTGGCGGACGGCATTGCCTACTTCTTTTTCATTGCGGTACATGGAGGCCGTATCAATGAGGCGGTAACCGGTTTCCAGGGCATCCAGCGTGGCTTTTTCCGCTTCGCTGCCGTACATATCCCAGGCCCCCAGGCCCAGCAGGGGCATGCGAACGCCGTTGTTCAGTGTTGCGTATGGTTGGGTCATGCGCAAAAATAAGGGGTTAGGGCTGATGGTATTGTCTGGTCCGTTGCCGGCATTTAAAGGAGCGAAACAAAAGCAACCGCCGGACGCTGTAAGTGGATTCCCGTAAAAAGCGGTAAGCGGTTTCGGGAACGGCGGGCTGAATAGGCGCCTGCAGCTATTGAAATGGAAATTATAAGGATACATTTAGCGGGTCATCCTGTTCCCAATGAACCTCAGCAATATCCAAAAACGATTTACCAATTTCCTTCTTTTTGCTATCGGCGCCATATTGGTCAACCTTGTTGGAGGCACGGTAGCCGGTTACGGGGATGTATTCAGCTTCAGTATCTATTGTTCCGGCGTCATTCTGCTGGCCGCTTTTATTCTGCTGAACCATAAAGGCTACATTGTTCTTTCCAAAATTCTGGCTTCCCTTTTCTTCAATGCTTTTTTCTTTACGTTCACCTATTACTACGGGCTTCGCTCCCTCGTATTCATTTATTATTTCCCGTTCCTGGTCAGCTTTATTTACATATTCAAAGACCATGGCACCCGGGCAGAAGTACTGTTTCTTTTTTATTCCTGCGGCGCCTCCATCGTGGGGATTTTCCTCATCTGCACCATGAACGGAGTGAAGCTGCTGGAAGAGCACCACATCGTGGTCATGTATAAAAAGAATTTCATCGTTTCCTTCATGCTGGCCTCTTACTATTTCTATGTGGTCTTCTCTTTCCTGATCCGGCAGAACAACCGCCTGCAGCAGCAAAAAAAACTGGCCGAAGAAGCCTCTCTTTCCAAGGCGCGCTTCCTCTCCATCATGAGCCATGAGCTCCGCACGCCCCTGAACGGCATCATCGGCACCATCAACCTTATGGACGGCAGCGAAGACGAGATTGAAAAGAAACGCTTTCAGTCCATACTGAAGACCTCCTCGCAACACCTGCTGCACCTGGTGAATAATGTCCTGGATTATTCTAAGGCCAGTGAAGGCAAAATGGAATTAAGCCCGGTGCCCTGCCGCATCGACCAGCTGCTGCAGGACCTGTACCGTGTGTTCCAGACCCGGTACGACGAGAAAGGACTGGCCTTTGAACTGCATGCGGAAGCGGGGTTGCAGCGTTCGTTGCTCGTAGATGACGTGCGGCTGGTGCAGGTGCTCACCAACCTGCTTTCCAATGCGCTTAAATTTACCGATAAGGGAAAAGTGATCCTGGAAGCAAGCCTTGTTTCACCGGGGGAACAGGGACTGAACGTGACTTTCAGCGTAACCGATACCGGCCAGGGCCTGACGGACGAGCAGCAGGCACGGATGTTCGACTCGTTCAACAACGTGTCCCATCAAAAGCGGAACGTGGAAAGCACAGGGCTCGGGCTCGCCATCAGCCGCATGATCATTCAGAAAATGGGCGCCGAACTGGGTGTGCTCAGCCGTCCGGGAAAAGGCAGCCGCTTCTTTTTCAGCGTACAGCTGCCCTATGCACCTGCCGAAGTACAGCAGGCGCCCGCCGCACAGCCGGACCTGCGTTCCACTATTTCCGG
>DATAGL010000798.1:0-2174 GCA_036263755.1 Chitinophagaceae bacterium
GCCACCGATATCTTCATCAGGATCGACATCACCAACCGCTACCATAAAGCGGCGGAGATCTCCGTGCTCCCTACGCTCTGGTTTTACAACCGCAACTTCAGCGGCAAGCAGGGCAGCGAGCCCGAGATCAGCTACCGCAGCAAGACCTCGGTGATGGCCAAGCACGCGCGCCTGGGCAACTATTACTTTTATTTCCAGCCGCCGCAGGAAGCCCTGTTCACCAACAACGAAACGAACAAGTGGAAAGTAACCGGCCAGCCCAACGAAAGCATTTTTGTAAAAGACGCCTTCCACGACGCCCTGATCGGCGGCACGAACCTGGCCGAGCTGCGCAAAGCGAAAAAAGGAACGAAATTCAGTCCCGTCTATAAAATGAAGGTGGCGCCCGGCGCTACCCAGACGGTGTATTGCCGCCTCTGCACCTCGGCGATGGACAATGCCTTTGTACCCGGCTTCGAGCACATTTTTGAAACCCGCAAGTCGGAGGCCGACGAATTCTATGCCGCCATCCTGCCCAAGGGTATGAGCCGCGATATGGCGCAGATCCAGCGCCAGGCCATTGCCGGCCTGCTCTGGAGCAAGCAGTTCTACCACTACGACGTGGAGCGCTGGCTGTCGGTGCCCGACGGGGTGGCTCCCCTGCATGCCAGCCGCCGCTCGGGACGCAACCACGACTGGACCCACCTGAAGAACCAGGACATCATCTCCATGCCCGATAAATGGGAGTACCCCTGGTACGCCGCCTGGGACCTGGCCTTCCAGTGCATCTCCATGGCCGTGGCCGACCCGACGTTTGCGAAGCACCAGCTGCTGCTGGTCATGCGCGAGTGGTACATGAAGCCCGACGGACAGCTGCCGGCCTACGAATGGAACTTCTCCGACGTAAACCCGCCCGTGCATGCCTGGGCCGCCATGCAGGTGTACAATATCGAAAAAAAGCAGAAGGGAAAAGGCGATATCGTATTCCTGAAGAAGATCTTTCAGAAGCTGCTGATCAACTTCACCTGGTGGATCAACCGCAAGGACCGCAACGGCAACAACCTGTTTGAAGGTGGCTTCCTCGGCCTGGATAACATCGGGGTGTTCAACCGCAGCCACCACTTCTCCGGCGAGATGCGCCTGGAGCAGGCCGACGGCACCGCCTGGATGGGCACCTACGCCCTCGACATGATGGACATGGCCACCGAGATCGCCATGCACGACGAGTCGTTTGAGGACACGGCCACCAAATTCTTCGAACACTTCATCCTCATTGCCGAAGCCCTGAACGAGCACCACCTCTGGAACGAGGAAGACAAGTTCTTTTACGACGTGCTGAACGTAGGCAGCGCCGAGCCCATCCCGCTGCGCATCAAATCGATCGTGGGACTGACCTCCCTTTTTGCCATCACCACCATTTCGAAAAAGCAGCTCGACAAGCTGAAGGATTTCAAGAAACGCATCAACTGGTTTGAGCAGTACCGCCGGCGGAACAACAAGTTCTGGCCGAACGAAGAACGCGGCGACGGCGAAGAGATCCTGCTGTCGCTGGTCCGGCAGGACCGCCTCGTGTACCTGCTGGAACGCCTGCTGGATGAGTCGGAATTCCTTTCCGAAGGCGGCATCCGCGCCCTCTCGAAGTACCACGAGGAGCATCCGTATTCGGTGACCGTTGACGGCAATTACTATACGATCCGCTACGATCCGGGCGATTCCACCTCCGATATTTTCGGCGGCAACTCCAACTGGCGCGGACCGGTGTGGATGCCCATCAATTACCTCATCATTCAATCGATCCGCCGCTACGGCCAGTTCTATGGCGACAGCCTGAAAGTGGAGTGCCCGCGCGGCTCGGGCCGTCACCTGAACCTCTGCGGCGTGGCCGATGAGCTGACCCGCCGGGTGATCTCGCTGTTCGAGCGCCAGCCCGATGGTGGGCGCCGCCTCAACGGCGACCAGAACTGGTTTTACCAGCAGCCCGGCAACGAGCACCTGGTGCTGTTTTACGAGTACTTCCACGGCGACACGGGCCGCGGCCTCGGGGCCAGCCACCAGACCGGCTGGACCGCGCTGGTGGCGGAGCTGATCTCCGAATACGGGAATGCGGGAGCGCCCTGCAAGGAAGAGGAAGATGCGAGGGCTGCGCTGCGGGTGGATGAACTGAATTGATGTACGATGTACGGTGTACGATGTAC
>DATAGL010000799.1:0-8619 GCA_036263755.1 Chitinophagaceae bacterium
ACTTCCTACGAGATCATGGACATCTTCAGCCAGATCCACCGCGGCGGCAATACCGTTGTGCTCGTGACTCATGAAGAAGACATTGCCAACCACGCACACCGGGTGATCCGCCTGCGCGACGGGCTGCTGGAAAGTGATAAGCGGAGGGCAGCGGAGCAGGCAACACCGTGATCAGGAGTGTATCAGTTGAATAGTTTACACGTTCACGAGTTTACAAGTTAGTCTCATGTTGCCGGGCTTTTGTTAACCCGAACGGATGGTGCCTATTGCCCGTTCACCGGTTTTCATGAACTTTCCACTAACTCAGTAAAAAGTATGGCTCATTGAGTCCGGAATTGCACAAACCTATAAACTCGTAAACTTGTGAACATGTGAACTGTTCAACTAAAAAAACCATGGCATTTAAAATATACACGAAAACCGGTGATACCGGCCAGACGGCCCTCATCGGGGGAACGAAAGTACCGAAGAGCGATGCCCGCATTGATACCTATGGAACGGTGGATGAGCTCAATTCCTGGATCGGACTGGTCAGCGACCAGCTCAACCGGGAGGAGTTGCGCGGCGAGCTGAAGGAAATACAGGACCGGCTCTTCACGATCGGCTCCTCACTGGCCTGCGACGGGGAAAAGGAACCCAGGATGAAACTGCCCGACCTCCGCGAGGATGACCTCCAGTTTCTGGAGCGCCGGATCGATGCCATGACGGAAGCCCTGCCGCCTATGAAGCACTTTATCCTGCCGGGCGGGCACCCGACCGTTTCCTCGATCCATGTGGCGCGCTGCGTATGCCGGCGGGCGGAGCGGCTGGCCGTGGGCCTGCAGCAGCACGACGAATTCGTGGATCCCCAGGTGATCCGGTACCTCAACCGGTTGTCCGATTACCTCTTCACCCTTGCCCGACATGCCGGCCGGTTGCTGGGGGTAGAAGAAATTCCCTGGAAGCCGAGGGTATAAGCTCAGGAGATCATCCGGCCGTCTTTCATGACCAGCATCCGGTCGGTCTGCTGAGCAAGCTCTTCATTATGGGTAACAATCAGAAAGGTCTGGTTAAAACGGCGGCGCAGGTCGAAGAACAGGCGGTGCAGTTCCTGCGCGTTCGCCGAATCGAGGTTGCCGGTAGGCTCATCGGCAAACACCACGTCGGGGCGGTTGATCAGGGCACGGGCCACCGCCACGCGCTGCTGCTCGCCCCCGGACAGGGCTTCAGGCTTGTGGTCGAGGCGGTGCGACAGGCCGAGCAGTTCCAGCAGTTCTTTTGCCCGCGTGGCTATGGCCGGGCGGCCGTCGCGCTGCCGGGGAATCCAGGCCGGGATGCAAACGTTCTCCAGCGCCGTAAACTCGGGCAGCAGGTGGTGAAACTGGAAAATAAAGCCGATGTGGCGGTTGCGGAACGCCGCCTGGCGCCGGGCGCCGAGGGTGCTTACCTCGGTGCCGTTGAGGACCACGCTCCCGGCGTCGCTCTTGTCGAGCGTGCCCAGGATATGGAGCAGGGTGCTTTTCCCGGCCCCGGAAGACCCTACAATGGAAACGATCTCGCCGGCCTCAATGTCGATGTCCACGCCTTTCAGCACTTCAACGGTACCGTAGCGCTTGTGTATGTTTCTTGCAGATAAAATTGCCATGTCTTCGTACGTGGCACCAAATATCCGCAAACTATGCCGACCGGCAATGGGAGGGTGCGGGCAGGTTGGGAGCGTACGTTGGGTCAAACTCCCCTTCGGGGAACGCCGTTTGGAAAATTAGGGAATAAAGCTACTTTTGCGAAAAATCGGGAGGGTAATTCGCTGCTTTTTGGCATAGAAATTATGCTTCTGATTGGTAAAATCAGATACCATCATAAAACTTATACACGATGTTTTGGACATTAGAACTGGCTTCCTACCTCGAAGACGCTCCCTGGCCTGCTACCAAGGATGAGTTGATCGACTACTCCATCCGCAGTGGCGCTCCCATCGAAGTGGTGGAAAACCTCCAGGAGCTGGAGGATGAAGGCGAAGTGTACGAAAGCATTGAAGATATATGGCCGGACTATCCTTCGCAGGAAGACTTCCTGTTCAATGAGGACGAATATTAGAAAATCCCCCGCAGTGCGGGGGATTTTTATTTACGATGTACGATGTACGATTTACGATTTCTTTTTTGGTTTGCCGTTTTCTTTATTTCAATAGGGAACAGCTGATGGCTGCCGTGTCCAGTAAGTCCCACCTTGTTGATCGAACTTTTATGGATAACAAGATTGAATATAATTCTGCGAAAAGTCCTTTCTAGCAGTACCCGATAAAACAGGCCGCAAACAAATGGTTTGCGGCCTGCAGTTCTTTATCAGCTTTTCAACCTTTCAACGTTTCAACTCTAACTGCTGATTCCAAATTCCTACTCTCCGCTTTTCTCCTCGATTGTCCGCACAATGGCCTCGCTCACGCCGGTGAACGAGAAGCCCCCGTCATGGAAAAGATTCTGCATCGTAACATAGCGGGTCAGGTCGCTGAACAGGGTAACGCAATAGCTGGCACAGTCATCGGCCGTGGCGTTGCCTAAAGGACTCATTTTCTCGGCATAATCGATAAAAGCGTCAAAGCCTTTCACGCCCGATCCGGCCGTGGTCCGTGTGGGCGACTGGGAAACGGTGTTCACCCGCACCTTGCGCTTTACGGCGTAGTGGTAGCCGAACGAGCGGGTGATGCTTTCGAGCAGGGCCTTCGCGTCGGCCATTTCGTTGTAGTCGGGAAACACGCGCTGGGCGGCAATGTAGGTGAGGGCCACCACGCTGCCCCACTCGTTCAGGGCATCCATATCCCAGGCGGTGCGCAGCACGCGGTGCAGGCTCATGGCCGAGATGTCCAGTGTCTTCTGGTTCCACTCATAATTCAGTTCCGTATAATGCTTTCCTTTCCGGACGTTCAGGCTCATGCCGATGGAATGCAGGATGAAGTCGATCTTTCCGCCGAAATGCTCCTGGGCTTCCGTAAACAGTTTTTTCAGATCGTCCATACTGGTCACGTCGGCACCGATCACGGGGGCCTGCACGGCTTCGGCCAGCTTGTTGATCTCTCCCATCCGTAAAGCCACCGGGGCATTGGTCAGCACCAGCTGCGCGCCCTGCTCGTGGCACTTCAAAGCCGTTTTCCAGGCAATGGACTTTTCATCCAGGGCACCGAAAATGATTCCTTTTTTTCCCTTCAGTAAGTTGTTAGACATAACCTCTTTTTATTAATTTTTGATGAGCCCTTCACTGACGAGCTCTCCGTACACTTTTCGGGCCAGGTAAACGCCTATGGCCTGCCCCCGCTTCATGCTTTCCGGCAAAAGTAAGGGCATTGTCGAAATTAGTTTTTTCCCTGCCGGAGTTTCATAGAAGGCATTGATGGCATTTACTTCTTCCAGGGTGAAATGCTCCCGGTAAATATAGATCACCATGTGTTCCAGCAACCGGCGGCCTTCGCCGGTCTTCATGGATTCCATCAAACGGGTAAAGAACACATCGGGCAGTGTGCGCTGGGGGTCCATCTGGTCGCGGTTCGTGAGCTGCTGCGCGAATTGCGTGCCGAGGTCAAGCGAATTGGTAACGCGCAGCAGGTGACGGAGGGCTGCTGTAAGCGCATCGGCCGGAGGCGCCGCCGTATCCGGCATCGGGAAAGCCTCGGGTGCGGCCGGAGTAGGCTCTGCCACGTCTATTTTCGTTTCTTCCAGCCGTTCGATGGGCGGGGGTACATCGCTGCCTTTCCGGGTACGGGCTTCCTTTCGGGTTTCTTTTTTCCGGGCGGGTGCCGTCTGGGCCAGCGCACCGGTACAGCAGGCGAGCAGGCAAAGGATCAGGGTATATTTTCTCATATGTGCTAATTCACTCTGGATAAAAAGGAAAACAAAAGGAAGGCTTAGCGGGCCAGTGCGCTCCAGTTATATACCAGAAAAGCAATTCCGTATGCGGCGAGCAGGCCAATGATACCGGGCGAAACCGCAAACATGGCCAGCGCTGCCACACCCAAAAGGGTCAGCGCCACGCCGAACTTTGCCCGCCAGTGCATCCCGTTCCATTGAAACGGCACCGGCCAGTCGCCCAGCGGCAGGGCCAACGAAAGCAGTACCAGCCCGGCCGTAAACAGGTTGTACTGGTACGGCGTACCCGCTGCCAGGCTCGTTCCTTCTGAAATACCCATTACGGCCAGTCCCGTCACCAGCGCGGTCACCACCATTACGGCAGACCTTTTTTCCTGGGCGGAAAGGGCATACCGGCCCATGGGATGAAACAGGAGGAAAAAGTTGGCGATCGAATTGATCGTCCAGCTCGTGACCATGAACAAGAGGTATACCGCCGCCAGTATCCAGGCGAGGTTCTCGGTGCCCTGATTGTTCTGGAACACCGAAATCAGCACCCGGAAGGACAGGAACAGCACCAAGGGTACGATCACCCGCATGTTCTTTCCCTTGTCCTGGATCCAGAAGCTGTACTGCAGTAACCAGCGGTACGGGGCCACGGTCGATTTCAGAGCGGCTTTCAGGCCTTCGCGGGCGGCCTCGCCGTTCGGGTTGATGCGCAGGGCTTCGAGGAAATGCCTGCGCGCTTCTTTATGACGCCCCTTCTCCAGGTGGTTCCAGCCCACCGTGGTATGGGTCATTTCGTTGTCGGGGTCCAGGGCCAGCGCGTTCTGCATCGTTGCAATGGCCGCCTCGGTGCGCTTCAGCTTATTCAGGGCAATGGAGCGGGCATTGAGGCAGGTCAGGTTGTCCGATTCCAGGGCCAGTCCCTGGTTGGCATTGTCCAGGCCTTCCTCGAATGCTTTCTCCGCGATCCGGATATGGGCCAGCATCCCGAAATACTCGGCTACGTAAGGATTCAGGGCAATGGCCTTATTCAGGCTGCCGACGGCGGCGGAGCCGAGATCGCGGCGGTAATACGCAAAGCCCTGCAGGTAAAAATAATAGGAGTTGTTCGGGTCGAGGCGGATGGCTTCCTCGATGAGGCCGGAACCCTTTTCCAGTTCCCCCTTGTCAAACGCACAGCGGGCCAGCAGGGCAATGGCTTCGTCGTGGTCCGGCTCTTTCGCCAGCACATCGTGCAGCGCGGCTTCGGCATCACGGGTACGGCCCTGCCGCAGCAGCAGCTCCGCCTTCTCCAGCATAACGGAAACGTCCATCATTTCTTTATTTTCAGGTATCGCAGAATATCGTCGTACAGGCCCGACTCGTTGGCGTACAGCGCATAGTTACGCGCCGAGGCAAACCATTCGGAAGTGGTGGCCCGGTGCTGCCGGGCGGCCTTCAGCAGGTCCTTCGTGGTGATCGCCTGAATGGCGCCCTTCTCCATCGACTCCCGCAGCTTATCTTCAGAGGCAATGTCCACCAGGGCATTGAGGTCGGCCCCGGAATATCCCTCGCAGGCCGCGGCTACCTTGGCCAGGTCCAGTTCGCCCACAGGCTTGTTTTTCAGGATCGATTCCAGGATTTCCTTCCGGGCTTCCGCATCGGGCGGCTCCACGAAAATGATCCGGTCGAAGCGGCCGGGCCGGCGAAAGGCGCTGTCCACGCTCCAGGGCGCATTGGTGGCCGCCAGGATCAGCACCCCTTCGTTGGAGTGCTCCACCCCGTCGAGCTCGGCCAGGAACTGATTGATCACGTGGCGCATGGCCGAACCCTTCATGTCGCTGCGGGAGGCGCCCATGGCATCCACTTCATCGATAAAGAGCACGCAGGGCGCGTTGCGGCGGGCCGTTTCAAACACCTGGTGCAGGTTCTTTTCGCTGTTGCCGATCCACATATCAAGAATATCGTGCAGGCCGATGGCCATGAACTTCGCATCGATTTCGCCGGCCGTGGCCCGGGCGATAAAGGTTTTGCCGCACCCCGGCGGACCGTATAGCAGGATCCCGCCGCCGGTCTTTTTTCCGAAGGCCTTATACAGCTCGGGATTCTTCAGCGGCTGGATGATCTTCATGGAGATTTCTTCCTTCACCCGCTTCATGCCGCCCACGTCGGCAAATTTCTCCGAGGGCTTCTGCATGAAATAGGCGCTGTCCGCTTCGAGGTCCAGCTCATCGTCTTCGGGGTAGTCCGGCCCGGCCGGCAGCCGCAGCTGGCTGTCGATCTCGGGGTCCTCGAAGCCGGGGTGGTGCGCCTGGATGTCCTGGTACAGGTCCAGGGCTGGCTGTATGGCACCTTCCTTCAGGAGGCATTTGATATAGCGGACGGCGTCGGGCAGGGCCAGCCGGTCGTGCAGCCCCTCGTAAATAATAAGGGCGGCGGAATATTTTTTAAGCTGGAAATAGCAGTCTGCCAGCCCCAGCTGGGCGCCTTCGTGGCCGTAGTGGTGCACCAGCACCTGCTGGTACTGAGCGGCAGCCTCTTCGTAGGACCGGGCCTGTACCAGCAGTCCGGCCACATGCATCCGCAGGGGCACGTTTTCCGGCGACAGGGCCAGGGCTTCGAGCAATTGTTGAATCGTATCGTTCATATTCAGGGGTAGGACCATGACCCGGGGCCATAGCCGTGCTTAAGTGGAAAATGGTGTATCCGGGCGGAAAGGTAATGTGGGGATTTGAAATATAAAATGTATTGGGCAATCGGAGGATCAGCGGCAAGCCGGGAACGATGTACGATTTACGATGTACGATGTACGATTGAAGCTATGTACGGAGGCTTTATATGTATAGAGTCAGTTAAGTTGGCGGTTCCGTTGACACACAGCACGCTACTGAAACCAATCGTACATCGTACATCGTAAATCGTACATCAATTCATGACCATCTCCCGGGCGTTCTCCATTGCAGCCGCGGTGGGCTTTTCGCCGGAAAGCATTTTGGCGATGGCGACGATGCGCTCGTCGGTGTCGAGCTGCCGGACACGGGTGGTAACAGTATCGTCCTGCACCGCCTTGTGCACAAAGAAATGGGTGTCGGCCTTGCCGGCGATCTGGGGCTGGTGGGTAATGCAGAGCACCTGCCGGCTCCGGGCCAGGGCTTTCATGATGATGCCCACCTGTTTGGCTGCTTCGCCGGAAATCCCGGTATCGATCTCGTCGAAAATGAGGGTGGGCAGGTTGATGGATTCGGCCACCAGCGACTTGATGCAGAGCATCAGGCGGCTGAGCTCACCACCGGAGGCCACCTTGCGCAGGGGCTGGAACTGGTTGCTTTTATTGGCGTCGAAAAGGAACTCCACCGCATCGGAACCCGTGCTGTTGAGGCCAGACGGCGCAACCGAAACCTTCAGGCGCGCATTGGGCATCCCTACCTGGGCCAGCATCCGGTTCACTTTTTCTTCAAGGGGCTTTACCTGTTCTTTGCGTCGGCCGGAGATGACCATTGCCTGGGCCTCGGCCTCTTTCAACAGGGCGGCGTATTCCCGCTCGGCGGCGGCAATGGCTTCGTCGATGTTGAGGACGGCCTGCAGCTTTTCGTTCAAGCTGTCGCGGATGGCCAGCAGCTCGGCTGTAGTCTTCACCCCGTGCTTCTTGAGCAGGCGGACCCCCACGGAAAGCCGCTCGTTCATACGGTCGATCGTTTCGGGGTCGAAACTGATCTCGTTGTGGATACGGTCGGTTTCCCCGGCAATGTCCTGCAGTTCAATATAGGCCGACTCCAGCCGCTTGACCAGCTCGGGCAGGTGCGGGTGCAGGGCGGCAAAATGCTGGAGCTGGCTGCACAGGAGCTTCAGCTGGCGCGTGACCGGCTGCTCCGACTCCTCCAGATCGTAATAGGCGCGGGCCAGGGCGGTCTTGATGCCTTCGGCGTTGGACAACAGCTTCAGTTCGGTTTCGAGGTCTTCCAGTTCATTTTCCTTAAACGCGGCTTCCTCCAGCTCGCTGAACTGGAACTGGTGGTAGTCGAATTCCTTATCGAACTGGGCCTTCTGGGTCTGCAGGGAGGAAAAGCGCAGCCGGGCTTCCTGGGCCCGGTCAAACACCAGGCGGTAAGCCTTCAGCAGGGAGGCGTTGCCGGCCAGTGCATCGAGCACTTCCCGCTGGAAGTCGCTTTCGCCGATCTCCAGGGTGTCGAACTGCTGGTGCAGATCCACGAGCAGCGAGGTCATGCCCTGGAGCTGGCCGAGGTTGACGGGGGTATCGTTGATAAAGGCGCGGGACTTGCCGTTCGGGGCAATCTCCCGGCGAACGGTGATTTCTTCCTGCTGGTCGAGCTCGTGCTCTTTCAGAAAACGCGCAATGGCCTCGTCGCCGTCCCGGTTCTGGAAAACGCCTTCCACAATGCACTTCCGTTCCCGGTTACGCAGCGAACCCGTATCGGCCCGCTGGCCCAGGATGAGGCCCAATGCCCCCACGATGATGGATTTGCCGGCGCCTGTTTCCCCGGTAAGGATGTTCAGGCGGCCGGAAAAATCAATCTCCAGCTCATCTATAATCGCGTAGTTCTGAATGGCTAATTTGCTCAGCATAATCGTCTGGCAAATTACGGCAATTCCGGGCGTCCGGCAACGGAAAAAGCCAGTTTTAAAACGGTATTTGCAACCGGGAGTTTGGGGTTGGATTTCGGGATTTTACTTTCGCGCAGAGCTAAGGAGAAAAGGAGGTTTGGGAGGCATCCGGCATTTGAGGATATGTTTTTCGTCTGCGGCTTTTGTTGCACGCAAAGACGCAAAGAATATAAAGCTTTTACAGCTTCCAATT
>DATAGL010000800.1:0-2804 GCA_036263755.1 Chitinophagaceae bacterium
GCGAGATCGAAAAGATCTATAATGGTCTCAGCGAGGAAGACAAGGCCGACCGCCGTATCTACCTCCTGGCTGCTACCGTGTTCCTGTACGACCAGACCGCCAAGATGGTGGACCTCCACGGCGACCTTCCCTTTACGGAAGCAGGCATGCTCAGCTCCCGCGGCGGCGCCTACCAGCAGGTTGCGCCCAAGTACGACAAGGCGGAAGATCTTTATACCCTGATGCTCGACGGTCTGAAAACCATGGCCGATGAGCTGAACACCATCACGGTGAAGCCGGGCATCCTGACGGGCTTTGCCACCCAGGACCTGATCAACAAAGGCAGCCTCGACCTGTGGAAGCGGTATACCAATTCCCTGCGCCTGCGCCTGCTGACCCGTGTCTCTCTTGTTCCGGCCTTTCAGGGCCGTGCGAATACCGAAATCGCCGCCATCCTGGGTAATGCTACGCAGTACCCTGTGGTCACCAGCAACACCGAGAACATCCTGATCCGGGTGCAGGACCTCAATACCGATCTCAACGCCCGCGGCTTCCGCACCGGTCTGGAAGACTGGAACGGCAACATCGCCGGCAAGAAGATGATCGACCACATGAACGCGAATAACGACCCGCGCCTGCGTGTACTGTTTGAGCCCGGAGCCAACTCCCCGGGCGTGTATACGGGTCTGGATCCCCTGGCTTCGGAAGCCCAGGGTACGGACCTTATCAACGCAGGTACGCTGGCCATTTACAACCGGTCCACGCTCAGCCGCAATGAGTTCTTTCCCGGCGTGCTGATCACCGCTTCGGAAGTGAGCTTCCTGGCCGCCGAGCATTATGCCCGGGCCGGCAGCGAAGGGGCCGCGCAAACAGCCTATGAGCGGGGCATCCGCCAGTCGGTTGAGTTCTACTACTGGATCCGCACGCTGAGCAACGACAATACGGCCGGACCCGTGGCTGCGCCCACGCAGGCCGAAGTAGATGCCTACATCGCATCGGCCGATGTGGCCTGGAGCGGAGCCGGCGACCTGACCCAAAAGATCGGACGCATTGCATTGCAGAAGTGGATCCACTTCAACGTGGTGCAGCCCCTGGAAAGCTGGGCGGAGATCCGTCGCCTTGATGCGCCGGCCCTCGTCTTCCAGCAGGATGCTGCCAACGCGCAAAAGCAGCCTCCGGCCCGCTGGTTTTACCCGACCAGCGAGATGATCTACAACGGGGCGAACTACGAAGCCGTGAAAGCAAAGGACAACCTGACGACACGGATCTTCTGGGACCTGCAATAAGTATAATCAATAGCAAGTGTAACGCGGCCGCCTTTTCAGGCGGCTGCTTTATTACATGCAACGGAACCCCTATCTTTTTAAAAAATTACTGCCGATGAAACGATGGCTCTGGACTGCCGCCTGTGCCGGCTTTCTCTTCACAGCAAAAGCTCAGCAAACCGCATCCTATACCCCTGCGCCGGAGAATGTGCAAGCCCGTGCTGCCTTCCGCGACCACCGGTACGGGCTCTTTATCCACTGGGGCGCTTCCTCTGTGCTCGGGGACGGCGAGTGGGTGATGCACAACCGGAATATCAAAGTGGCCGATTACCGGCGCCTGCAGTCCGTGTTCAACCCGGTGCATTTCGATGCCGCCCAGTGGGTGGGCCTGGCCAAAAAGGCCGGCATGAAATACATCACCTTTATTACCCGGCACCACGATTCCTTCAGCAACTGGGATACGAAGGCCTCCGACTGGAAGATCACGTCCACGCCCTACGGCAAAGACGTACTGAAGCAGTTGTCGGAAGAGTGCCGCAGGCAGAACATGCCCCTGTTCCTCTATTACTCGCTGGTGGACTGGTTCCGGGACGATTACCCGCACACCACCGGCCGGACCGGACGGGGCACGGGCCGCACGGGCACCGGAAACTACGACCAGTACTTCACCTTCATGAAAACGCAGCTGACCGAGCTGCTCACCCAATACGGACCCATCGCGGGCATCTGGTTCGACGGCCACTGGGACCAGACGGCACCGGAAGGTGCTGCTGACCGCAGCTCTCGCCTCGACTGGCGCTATGAGGAGCTGTATGGCCTCATCCACCGCCTGCAGCCCCAATGCCTTATCGGCAACAACCATCACCTGGACCCCATCCCGGGCGAAGACTTCCAGATGTTCGAGCGTGACCTCCCGGGCGAAAACCATTCGGGCCTCAGCTTCCAGAAGCCGGCCGAAGGCATGCCCGTTGAGACCTGCGAAACACTGAATGGCTCCTGGGGCTACAACATTACCGACCGCCGGTACAAATCGGTGAAGCAGGTGCTGCACCTCCTGGTGAACGCTGCCGGCCGGGATGCCAACCTGCTGCTGAACGTGGGGCCCCTTCCTGACGGACGCATTCAATCCGAGTTCACGGATACGCTGACCGCTGCCGGTGCCTGGCTCCAACGTTACGGCCATACCGTATATGGCACGCGGGGCAAAGTGGTGGTGCCGCAACCCTGGGGCGTGGTCACTGAAAAAGGCAGCCAATTGTTTGTGCACCTCCTGAATCCGCCGCAGGGGAACTATATCTTCCTTCCGGGCCTGCAGAAAAAAGTGGCCAAAGCGGTCCTGCTGGCCAACGGCCAGCGGGTGGCTTTCAGGCAGCAGCCTGAAGGACTGTTCCTGTACCTGGAGGGTGTTCCGCTCCAGGAATGGGATACGATCCTGCAGCTGGAAACGAAATGAGCTTTTGAAACAAACCGAATTACCTAACGACAATGTGCTTTTATGATCCGTGTATGTTCTATCGCCTTTTTAGCTGTCCTGCTTTCCGTTCCGTTTAACGGACAGGC
>DATAGL010000801.1:0-4889 GCA_036263755.1 Chitinophagaceae bacterium
CCTTCAGCTTCTCGTGGAAACCGGCGGAGGCTTTGATGATGGCTACGCGGGCGCTGCGCACGAATTCGATGAGGCCAAATGGCGCCAGTACATCCACCAGCCTTTCGGTTTCCTCGCGGTGGCCGCTGGTTTCGAAGATGGTGTAGTCCTTGCGGATCACCACGGCGCGGGCGCCGTATTCGCGCAGGAGCCGCTCCACCTTCACCTTCTCGGCGATCTGGTCGGTGGAGACCTTGTACAGGGCCAGTTCCTGCCATACGATCTCCTCATTGGTATTGTAGTAGGCCTTCAGCACTTCCACCTGCTTTTCGATCTGCCGGACAAGCTTGCGCACTACATCTTCCACTTCATTGATCACAATGGTGAACCGGTGAATGCCGTCCACTTCCGAAGGCGACGTGTTGAGGCTGTCAATGTTGATCTTACGGCGGGAAAAAATGATGGCGATGCGGTTGAGCAGGCCGATATGGTTTTCCGTATAAACGGTGATGGTATATTCCTGTTTTTGCATGATTGCTGATTTTGACGTTACGCGTTTCTTTCGTTTACTCAGGACAGGCGGATCTCCGCTACACTGCACCCCTGGGGTACCATCGGGAACACGTTGTTTTCCTTGCCCACCATTACCTCCAGCAGGTAGGCGCCGGGATGTTCCAGCATGGCCTGCAGGGCGGCCTTTAGACCGGACCGTTCATTTACGGACTGGCCCTCGATGCCGTAGCCTTTGGCCACCATGACGAAATCGGGGCTGGTGATGTCCACGAACGAATAACGCTTGTCATGAAACAGCTGCTGCCACTGCCGCACCATGCCGAGGAACTGGTTGTTCAGGATCAGGATCTTTACATTGATCTTGCTTTGCATGATGGTTCCCAGTTCCTGTATGGTCATCTGTACGCCGCCATCGCCGATCACGGCTACTACGGTGCGGTCGGGCGCGCCGAATTTGGCTCCGATGGCTGCCGGCAGGGCAAAGCCCATGGTGCCGAGACCGCCGGAAGTGATGTTGCTTTTGCTTTCATTGAACCGGGCGTAGCGGCAGGTAACCATCTGGTGCTGGCCTACGTCGGTCACCACAACGGCATTGCCGCCGGTGAGCTCATTGAGCTGGTCGATCACTTCGGCCATGCTCATCTCATCCGTGTCCGGATGCATTTCCGGGTAAATGCACTTTTCCTCTTCCTTCTGCTGGAACTCCTTGAACCGCTGCAGCCACTGGGGATATACTTTCTGCTCCACCAGTTCGGTAAGCAGGGGAAGGGTTTCCTTGCAATCGCCCCAAACCGGCACGGCCGCTTTTACGTTCTTGTCGATCTCCGCCGGGTCAATGTCCAGGTGGATCACCTGCGCCTGTTTGGCGTATTTGTCCAGGCGGCCGGTCACGCGGTCATCGAAACGCATGCCTACGGCAATCAGTACGTCGCATTCATTGGTAAGCACGTTCGGGCCGTAGTTGCCGTGCATGCCCAGCATACCCATATTCAGGGGGTGGTCGGTCGGAAGGGCGCTGAGGCCCATGATGGTCCAGGCTGCCGGGATGCCGGATTTATCGAGGAACTGTTTGAACTCCTTTTCCGCCTTACCCAGGATCACGCCCTGGCCGAAAATTACGAACGGCTTTTCGGCAGCATTGATCATCCGGGCCGCTTCCTCCACGTACGACTTGCGCACGATGGGCTTGGGACGGTAGCTGCGTATATGGTTGCAGGGCTTGTACCCGCCATAGGCAAACTGCTGGATCTGGGCATTTTTGGTAATGTCAATCAGCACGGGACCGGGCCGGCCGCTTTTGGCAATGTAAAAAGCCTTGGCCAGCACTTCCGGGATCTCGGTGGCATCGGTCACCTGGTAGTTCCATTTCGTTACCGGGGTGGTGATGTTGATCACGTCGGTTTCCTGGAAGGCATCGGTGCCCAGCAGGTGGGCGAACACCTGGCCGGTGATGCAGACCAGCGGAGTGGAATCGATCTGGGCATCGGCCAGTCCGGTCACCAAGTTGGTGGCACCGGGGCCGGAAGTGGCGAACACGACGCCCACGCGGCCGGAAGCCCGGGCATAGCCCTGGGCCGCATGGATTCCGCCCTGCTCGTGGCGCACCAGGATGTGCTTCAGCTTTTCCTGGTAATCGTAGAGGGCATCATAAATCGGCATGATGGCACCGCCGGGATAGCCAAAGATCGTATCCACGCCCTCTTCCACCAGCGCTTCCAGCACGGCCTGGGAGCCGCTGACCGTTCTTTCCGAAGGGTTGACTGTTTGCGGATGGGGCGCCGCTGGCGCCGAAGGAAGCGTGGCTGTCTCTTGCTGGTTGTTCATTGTTGCTATTTTTATCAGTGAATCATCGTTGGGATGAAAAGGGTGAATATTTATTCGTCCGTAACGCAGCCGTTGGATGCGTCCTGGACCTGCCGGGCATATTTATACAGAACCCCTTTGGTGACTTTCAGTGCAGGCTGCGTCCAGGCGGCCCGCCGCCGGGCAATCTCCTCATCGCCCACCATCAGGTTTATTTTATTGGTGGCCACATCAATCTCAATGCGGTCCTCATCCTGCACCAAGGCAATGAGCCCTCCGTCATAGGCCTCGGGGGTGATGTGACCTACCACGAAGCCATGCGTGCCGCCGCTGAAACGGCCGTCGGTGATGAGGGCAACCGATTTACCCAGGCCGGCACCGATGATCGCAGAAGTAGGCTTCAGCATTTCCGGCATACCGGGGCCGCCCTTCGGGCCAACATAGCGGATCACCACTACGTCGCCGGCTTTCACCTTGCCGCTCTGGATGCCGGCAATCAATTCAAACTCGCCGTCGAATACACGAGCGGGTCCTTCAAAGCGTTCGCCTTCCTTGCCGCTGATCTTGGCCACGCTGCCGCCTTCGGCCAGGTTGCCGTAGAGCACCTGCAGGTGACCCGTTTTTTTGATGGGCGCCTCTATCGGGCGGATGATCTGCTGGGTGTTGAAGTCCAGGTCCGGTACGGATTCGAGGTTCTCGGCAAGCGTCCGGCCGGTAACTGTCAGGCAATCCCCGTTCAGCAGGCCCTTCTGCAGCAGGTATTTCATGGCGCCCGGCACGCCGCCGAAGCGGTGGAGGTCCTGCATCAGGTACTTGCCACTGGGCTTGAAATCGGCCAGCACGGGAATACGGTCCGATACGGCCTGGAAGTCGTCCTGGGTGAGGGCAACATCCACGCTGCGGGCCATGGCAATGAGGTGCAGTACGGCATTGGTGGAACCGCCGAGGGCCATGATCACCACCATTGCATTTTCAAATGCTTCGCGGGTCATGATATCGCGCGGTTTGATGTCTTTTTCCAGCAGCACGCGGATGGCCTTTCCTGCTTCCAGGCACTCGGCCTTTTTTTCTTCGCTCAGCGCAGGGTTGGAGGAAGAGTAGGGGAGGCTCATGCCCAGGGCTTCGATGGCCGCCGCCATGGTATTAGCCGTATACATGCCGCCGCAGGCGCCGGCGCCGGGACAGGATCCCTTCACAATACTTTTGAAATCTTCTTCGGTTATGGTGCCGGCGATCTTCTGCCCGAGGGCTTCAAAGGCCGATACAATATTCAGGTCCTGACCGTTGTAGTGGCCGGGCGCAATGGTGCCGCCATAAACCATGATGGACGGGCGGTTGAGCCGGCCCATGGCAATGAGCGAGCCGGGCATGTTCTTGTCACAGCCGGGGAGGGCGATCAGTGCGTCGTAAAACTGTGCGCCGCAAACCGTTTCAATGGAGTCGGCAATCACGTCGCGGCTGACCAGCGAGAAGCGCATGCCTTCGGTGCCGTTGGAGATGCCGTCGGATACACCGATGGTGTTGAAGATGAGTCCTACGAGGTCGGCATCCCAGGTGCCCTGCTTCACGAGCCTGGCGAGGTCGTTCAGGTGCATGTTGCAGGTGTTGCCGTCGTAACCCATGGAAACGATGCCTACCTGTGCTTTCTTCAGATCTTCTTCGGTCAGGCCGATACCGTAAAGCATGGCCTGTGCGGCAGGCTGGGTTACATCCTGCGTGATTGTTTTGCTGTATTTATTCAGTTCGCTCATAGTATAATCGTCATTGGGGCATAAAAAAAAGCGACCCGCCTTTGGGAGGCGGGTCGCTTTGTATTGTTTGAATAAGATCAGATACAACTTCCACCTCCATGCATAACAGGAATAATAATGACCACCACAATAATCATTGCAGCCAGAGAGGTGATGACATTATGTATGCTGTTGTTCAACATGAAGGATGCTTCGTGCTCCGAAAATACGCCCGCAGTAAATAAAAACAAAGAACTTTTTCAAATTATATGATCGTGGATTTGCGCAATTCGATATTGTTCTTGTTGATCCGGTCGGGGATACGGCCGCCTACATAATCGGAAATCAGCTCGCCGATCGTGGAGGTGAAGTAAAAATTAACCGGGTCGATATCTTTTGTTACAAATCCGTTGTTCAGGGTCCAGTCCACCGCGTCGCGAACGAGTTCCGCTTCTTCGGTCATCTTAAAATAGTCCAGCAGCATGGCGGCCGACAGGATGGAACCGATGGGGTTGGCAATGTCTTTCCCGGCAGCCTGGGGGTAAGAGCCGTGAATGGGCTCGAACAGGGCAGTGGCGTTTCCGACGGATGCCGAAGGCAGCAGCCCGAGCGATCCGGAGATCACGCTGGCTTCATCGGAAATAATATCACCGAACATATTCTCCGTGAGGACCACGTCGAACTGTTTTGGATTCAGGATGATCTGCATAGCGGCATTGTCCACAAACAGGAAGTCCACCGCTACGTCCGGGTAGGTGGATGCGATCTCCTGGACGGCCTTGCGCCAGAGCCGTGAGGTTTCCAGTACGTTGGCCTTGTCCACCAGCGTCAGCTTTTTGCGGCGCTGCTGGGCCGACTGAAAGG
>DATAGL010000802.1:0-3499 GCA_036263755.1 Chitinophagaceae bacterium
TCTTCCGGCTGGTGCTTTTTCAGCTGCCTTCGCCGGGCCCTGGCCGGCCGCACCGGCCTTGCCCTTGTCCCCGTTTTCCTTTTTATCCCCTTTGGGCTTAGCCGGGGAAATACCGATTTCCGCGCTCCGGCCGGCAGCCTCGTACACCTTTACCGAGGTGACCTGCATGGCGGGAAAGGCTGTTTTTACCCGGGCGGCAAGGGTGTCGAGGGGAAGGCGCTGACCCTGCGGGGGTACATAATACCGGTCCTTGTTCAGGGCCATCTGCAGGTCTTTCTCGAAGACGAGGATCGCACCGGTAAGGCAGGCAATAAGGATAACCAGGCCGGCGGCCAGGCTGAGGTATAGGTGAATCCGGCGGAAGAAAATTTTCATAGTAGAAAGAAAGGGCAAAGGAACTTTCCTTTGCCCGTTTTTGGTGATGATAGATCGTTAAAACTTGTAAGCCACTGTTCCCAACAACTGCCGCGGGGCAATGGGGTTGATGCTGTTGTCGTCGTGTGCGTTGTAGCTGAGTACGTTGAACAGGTTGCTTACTTTGAGCCGCAGGGTGAACTGCTTCAGCGAATAGCCGGCATTCAGGTCTACCGTGGCAAAGTCGGGCAGCGCCATCAGCTGGTTGGTATTGGTGGGGCTGTTCGTCGGGTTGCGGCCGGCCAGGCGGTCGCCGGTATAGAATACACCCGCGCCGACATACAGTCCATCCACCGCAGAAGAAGCGGCAAAATGGTAAAACAGCGAGGCATTGGCCGTATGCGCCGGGTTATAGCGGAGCCGGTCGCCTTTTTTGTTGCCGTTGACCGTATTGCCGTTGACGCCCGTGTACCGCATGTCATTGTAGCTGTACCCGGCAATGGCCTGGAACCCGTTGATCGATTTGGTCATCAGGTCCACTTCCACACCCTTGCTGGTGGTTTCACCGGTCAGCTCCTTGATGTTGCTGTTGTTGTTCGGGTCGCCGCTGGCCTGGAACAGGGCGGTCTGGGCCAGGTTGGAGTTCACAATGCGGTAAGCTGTAACATTGGCGGTAAGCTTGCCGCCGAAAAGGTCATTCTTCACTCCTAATTCAAACTGGTCGATCACCGAGGGGGCCAGGGCCTGTCCGTAAATATCGGTTCCCGTATTCAGCGTAAACGTATTGGTATAGGAAGTAAACAGGGAAACCCATTTAGCCGGCTGGTACACCACGCCTAACCGGGGTGAAAAAGCATCGGCGCTGGTGCCGGGCAGAGTCACGGTTTTGCCCTTGGCCACCGAATCGGTCCGGTTGGCGCTGTTTTCCTGGAAGGAGTAGCGTACACCGGCCAGTACTTTTACTTGCTCCCCCAGGGAAAGGAGGTCCTGTCCATAGATGCCGTAGCGGAACACCGGCGGCCGGGAGATCACGTTCAGGGTCAGGTCGGGAATATCGGTCCGCTCTTCATAACGGTATGGATCAAACAGGTTGACCGAATCATAGCGTGACAGTCCGGCATAGGCCCGGTTTTCGGTACGGTATTGATCGATGTCGGCACCGACCAGGGTCTGGTGGGTTATTTTCCCGGTTCGGAAACGGCCGTTCAGGTCCACCTGGGCTACGCCATAGCGCTCGCTGGTGGCGGAGCGCTGCAGGCCCCGGATCCACTTTCCTTCATCGGTAATGGCAAGAGAGCCCGGACGGGCAGCGCCGAACAGCTCGTTGTCAAAAGCCTGGAACGAAGCCAGGGCCCGGAGGCTGAATTGTTCGCCGAGCTTGTGGGTCAGTGTGGCCGTAGCGGTGGCCTGTTCGGTTTCCAGGTAAGCCCAGGGAACATTGAGGAAGCGGGAGCGGGGTACGTCGGCGATCTGGTATTTAATAGCGCCGGAACCGAAATCGGGGGTACGGTCATCCTTAAGGTAATCGCCTTCCAGGAGCAGCTCCGTTTTGCCGCCCAGCTTGAAAAGGAAAGAAGGATTGATGTAAAAGCGTTCGGAAGATACGCGGTCGCGGAAGGAACCCGCGGTCTCATAAGTTCCGTTCAGGCGGAAAGCCACCTTGCGGCTGCTGCCGAAGGGCCCGTAAATATCAAACGAAGGTTTGTACAGGTCGTAAGAGCCGGCCCGGAAGGATACTTCGCCGCCGGTTTCGAATTTCGGCTTGCGGGTGATGATGTTCAGGACGCCGCCGGCACCGACGTTCCCGTACAGGATGGCATTGCCGCCTTTCAGCACTTCCACTTTTTCCACGGAGCTCATTTCGGGCTTGATGGCGTTGTTGAACCGGCCTCCGTTTTTAAACGTATTGGAGCTGCCGAAGGAATACCCGCGGGCGGCAATTTCTTCCTGGTAGCCGCCGGTGGTGCCTGCGATATACACACCGTTCACGTTCTGCAGCACATCGCTCATGGTCAGCACCTGCTGCCGTTCGATGATGCCCCGGTCGATGATGGTGATGCTCTGGGGAAGGTCTTTCGGCTGCACCGCTATTTTGCCAACGGACACGGTCCGTTCGTTGAGGCTTTTCTGGGAGGTGACGATGATTTCTTTCAGCTGCTGGTGGTTTTCCACCAGCGACAGCTGAACCGTTGCCGTTTCACCGCCTTTGACCGCTACCGTTTTTTCCGCCGGCTGCATGCCGGTCATGGTAACCACCACGGTATAATTTCCTTCGCGCAGGTTCTTCAGGAGGAAGCGTCCCTGTTCGTCGGTAATGGTGGTGCGGTCCAGTTCCTTCAGGGAAATGCTGACCGAGCCGGCGGGCTGGCCATCGGTGGTCAGGATGCGTCCCTGTATGGAACCGGTCTTGTATTCGGGCTGCAGGCGGGGTTCGGGGGATCCGGCCAGTTGTAAAGTCTGTTGGGCTTGAATCGTCGTAGAGATCAGGAACAGGGCCAGGGGGAACATTTTCTTCACGTGGTTCAGAATTTGGCGCAAAGGACCGCCAGGACGGGTTCTTATGAATGCCGGATCGGGAAAATGTATTTACGCAAGCAGGAAAACTATTCCCTTTCTTTCCGCAATGCCTCTAAAACGGTTTCCAGTAACCGGATCTGTTCCGCCAGATGCCCGTATTCGGCTTCCGCATTTACATACACCCGGTTGCGCCGGCCGTAATAAATGCTGAGGGAGCCATCGTCGGCGGCGTTTTCATTGTGCTGCAGCACCGCATTCAGACCGGCAGCCTCGAATGCGCGGAACAAAGCGGTATCGGTAGTAAACAAAAAATCGTCGGCATCCGAACCGGGTGCCCGGTACACCGCCCGGGCATCGCGGCGGAGCGGACCGGTTTCGTAATCAGCGATGGAAAAGGCGCTGTCGGTATTGTTGTGCAGGGCGATCAGCGGAAGGGAGTCGGGCAGGTGGGCCAGCAGGAAGCGGGCCAGCCCCTGCACTTCCGCCGCTGCGGGACCGGAAAAGGTCCGGAAAAGCCGGAGGCTGGCTTCCACGCCGCGGGGCGTAAAGATGCGGTTGGGATCGAATTGGTGGCTGCGGCCTTTCAGCGGAAACTGTACGTAGCGTTCCCCTCCGTTCTCCAGCACGA
>DATAGL010000803.1:0-3312 GCA_036263755.1 Chitinophagaceae bacterium
GGGCGCGAGGGAAAAGCATGGATATGAGGTGTAGTATGATAGCGGGACTTTCTTTTCTGTTGGTGCTGAGCAGTTGCAGCCAGTCCTATCGCGACCGGGAAATCAAGAAGGACCTGACGGTAAAGGCAAAGGAGGCTCCGGAATTTGCCGGGGTGAGTTACCGGGTGGACAACGGGACCGTTACCCTGATGGGTACCTGTCCCACCAGGGAAGGGCGGTCGAAGGTACAGTCCGCCACCGGCAGCATTGCCGGTGTGCAGCAGGTGCGGAACGAGGTGATGGTGGCCCCATTACTGCTTACGGAAGATTATCAAACAAAGATCTCTGCAGACAGCCTGCTGGCCGCAGCCCCGAAAGCCTGGGTGACCGTACAGGACGGAATCATCGTACTGCACGGTACCCTGGAAGCCGAAGAAAAAATCCGGTTCCTGGAAGGAATGACGAAGCTCGGCCTTTCCGGGGTGGATGACCGCACGGCAGCACAGGCTGCGCCTTGAAGGGTTCCGGAAATGTAAAGCGCACTGCCTGCCGGCAGGGCCGCAGTTTTAGGGCTGGCGGTGATTGGGGTATGGCAGGGAACGAAACACAAGAGGGCTGAAAGATCCTATTTCACTCAATAAAAAAAGGCCCCGCAAGCTGCGGGGCCTAAACGGGAGGAGGAATGCAAAAAGGGATCACCGTTCGGTATTCAGGTAGGCCGAGATCGCATCGGTAGTTCTGTTTACCAGCTGCACGGCCAGGTCGTCGGAAAGTTGTTTGGGTTGTTTCAGCCCCTCTGCCAGGTTGAACACGAGGCTGTCGCCCGGCAGAATGCGCTGCAGTTCTTTATCAGTATACCTTACCTGGCAGGAAAGATCATGGCCTTCCTTCCGCAGGCTTACCAGTACTGTATATTGTTTCCGGAGGAAATCAAACTGTATGGAAAAAAGTCTTGCCATTAAGGTTTCTTTGGTTCAAATTAGGAAAAGGTTCAACGGCTGCCCGCCCGAATTTATGCACGACCCGTTCAAGGGGACGAACGGGTTTTAAGGCCGCTTTCCATGTGGAAAACTTCCGTTCCTGGGGCTCAAACAGATCGGGCAACCAAGAGGGCTATGACCACCTCGTCGCCGGCCTCTGCCGTTGGCAAGGTGTGCGGCGTAGGTAGAAACCCCTAACCCCGGTTAAGAAAACCTATGGTAAAATTGAATCATGTTTTCCGGGCCGGCCTTTTTCCCTGATGATATCCTACCTTGGTCGGGCTCAATGCCTCGTATGAATGCCAGCCCCGTGTATCATCATAATATCCTGAACGAATTTTTCCACCGTTCTCCCTATCCGTTTTGCATTACCGGAACCGACGGCTATCTGAAAATGGTCAACCGGGCCTTCCGTGATTTGCTGGGCTACGAGGAGGAGGAACTGATGCGGCACTCCTGTTTTTATTTTCTACATCCGCAGGATGTTCCCCAGGTCCGTAACCGGATGCAGGACCTTCAGGCCGGTGGATTGCCGAAAGGCCTGGTGAACCGTTACCGCGCTGCCGGCGGAAAATACCTGACCCTGCAATGGGAAGGAACCTATGACCCCGAACAGCAGCTCATTTATGCCACGGCACGGCCGGTAGAAGAAGGACAGCCTGCCCTGGAACGGGAAGAGCAATGGCGCCTGCGGCGCGCAAAGCAAATGGCGCGGCTGGGCAGCTGGGAGTTTGACCTGGTGAACGGCCGCACCAACTGGGCCTGCGATGAACTCTATGCCATTTACGGCATCACCCGGGAAGAGCACCCGGAAATTACCATTCCGTTCTTCCTCAGCCGGCTGCATCCTGACGACCGGCCCATGATGGAAAACCTGATCATGACCGCCGCCAGCAGGGACAGCCTGAGCATTGAGCACCGCCTGCTCCGTACCGACGGAACGGTGATGCATGTGGCCCAGTCCATGCACATCATCCTGGAGAATGGCATACCTGTGCGGATGACCGGTATCATGCAGGATATCTCCGAACGGCGGGCCGCGGAAGAAAAGCTCGCCCTGAGCGAGCAGCGCTTCCGTTCGCTGGTGCACAACGGCTATGATATGATCTCCATCATCGACGCCGAAGGCATTTACCTGTACAACAGCGAAGCAACCTACCGCCTGTTGAATTACTCGGAAGCCGAACTGCTGGGAAAAAACGCAGTCTCCTTTGTCCACCCCGACGATGTGCCGGCCATCCTGGATGGCCTGCAACGGATCCAGGCGGAGATGTTCATTGCCGACCTGGTGCCGTTCCGTTTCCGGAACAGCCGGGGAGAATGGCGCTGGCTGGAAGTGACCGCTACCAACATGACCCATACCCCGGGGGTCGGCGGCATTGTGGTCAACGGCCGCGACATCACCGATAAAAAGGAGCTCCAGGACCGGCTGGCCCGGGAGATTGACGAACAGCGGCGCCGGCTGAACAAAGCCGCCATCGATGCCCAGGAAAAAGAGCGGTCGCAATTAAGCCGCGAGCTGCACGATAACGTGAACCAGGTGCTGACCACCATTAAGCTTTACACCGAACTGTGCCTGGACAAGGAAATAGACAACCGCGCCCTCCTGGAAAAGTCGGCCGCTTACCTGACCGATTGCATCAACGAGATCCGGAGCATTTCCCGCCGCCTTTCCACGCCTACGCTGGGCCGCATCAGCCTGCGCGACTCGCTGCGCGAACTGGCCGATTCGCTGAACCTGGCCGAAAAGCTCCTCATCCGTTTCGATTACCGCGGCCCCGATACCCGCATTGAAGAGCAGACGCACCTCGGCTTTTACCGGATCGTTCAGGAGCACCTCACGAATGTGCTCCGTCATGCCCAGGCCCGCGAAGTGGTGCTGTTGCTGGATGTAAGCACCGAAGGCATCCGGATCGAGATCCGGGATGACGGCGTGGGGTTTGACCTGCGGCAGAAGCGCCGGGGCATCGGCATCTCCAATATGTACGGGCGCGCCGAAAGCATGAACGCCGAACTGAAGCTGACCAGCAGCGCCGGCAAAGGCACCCGGCTTACCCTTTTCCTGCCCGCCGCGCAGATGCTCCGGCCGCAGAAGATCAAGCGCGTACGCCTGGGATGAGCCGATGTACGATGTACGATGTACGATTGATATGGCCTCTATGGGTAAAGATATCTTTGTTAGTATAAGCGGTTAAGGTGGTTGGTGAACTACAAACAACAAACCACAAACAACTAGCCCTAAACGTTAAACGAACAAAGGCCGCACCTGCGGCCTTTGTTCGTTTATGGATCTTCCTTTTTTACAGTTTAATAAACCGGGCCCGCAGGGTTTCACTTCCCTGCCGGATCTCGG
>DATAGL010000804.1:0-3728 GCA_036263755.1 Chitinophagaceae bacterium
GCGCTTTCAGGAAGCCCAGGGGCAGCTGAGCGGTGCCCTGAGCCGCCTGCTCGTTACCGTGGAGCAGTATCCCAACCTGCGCGCCAACGATGCGTTCCGCAACCTGCAGACCCAGCTGGAAGGAACGGAAAACCGGATCAATACGGAACGGAACCGCTACAACGAAGTGGTGAATGTGTACAACCGCAAGGTACGTTCCTTCCCGACCACCATTTTTGCCGGCATGATGGGCTTCCAGGCCCGCCAGCCGTTCGAGGCCGACCCGGGTGCCCGCAATGCGCCCAACGTGGACTTCAGCGACCAGCAGCAGCGGCCTGCGGTAGATTTTAATGCAGCAGACACCACCAAAAAACCGTAATGAAACTTCCCTGGCAAAAAAAGCCCGAATTCCTGACCGCGGAAGAAAAGGAGCTGGTGCTGGAAGCCATCCGCCAGGCGGAGACCCGGACCAGCGGTGAGGTGCGTGTGTTCCTTGAGAGCCGCTGCCGCTTTATGGATGCACTGGACCGGGCCAAGGAGCTTTTTTTTCAGCTCCGCATGGAACAGACGGCAGACCGGAATGCCTCGCTGGTGTACGTGGCCGTAAAAGACCGGCAGGTCGCCGTTTTCGGCGATGAAGGCATTCACCGGGTGGTGGGACCTAAATACTGGGAAGAAGAAGTCAATAAGATGCTGGGTTACTTCAAGGAGCAGCACCTCGGCGAAGGCCTGGCCCAGGTGGTCACCGACATCGGCCAGGTGCTGCATACACATTTTCCCTATAACCAGGACACGGATAAAAATGAACTACCGGACGAAATTGTTTTTGGAAAATAGGGCATGAAGAAATTTGCACTGATTATAAGTTGCCTCATCTGGGCCGTCGCGTTCGGTCAGAATAGCCAGGATCTTCCGAAGCGGCCTAACCCGCCACGGCTGGTGAACGATTACGCCGATGTGCTCATACCCGAGCAGGAACAGGAACTGGAGCGTAAGCTCGTGGCTTATGACGACAGCACCTCCAACCAGATAGCGGTGGTCACGGTGAATTCGATCGGTGATTATACCATTGAAGAAGCCGCAAACAGGATCTTCCAGGAGTGGGGCATCGGCGGACAGGCCAAAAAAGACAACGGCATCCTCATCCTGGTGGTCAACGATCCGGCAAACCGGGGCATCCGCATTGAAGTCGGCTACGGACTGGAAGGCGCCGTCCCCGATATCACGGCCCGGTCCATTATTGAGCAGGACCTTGCGCCGAATTTCCGGGCAAACAATTTTTACCGGGGCCTGGACCAGGCAACTACCTCGATCATCCAGGCGGCAGCCGGCGAATATCAGGCACCTACCGGGTACCGCGACCGGGGCCGGGGCAGGGGCGGCCTGAGCTTCAGCAAGCTGATCATCGGGTTTGTCATCCTGATGATCATCCTGGGCATGTTTGGCGGCGGCGGCCGTGGTGGTGGCTTTATGTCCCGCAGGGGCTACCGTGGTTTTGGCGGACCGGTTATCTTCTTCCCCGGCGGAGGCGGCTTTGGCGGAGGCGGCTTTGGCGGAGGCGGCGGTTTTGGCGGCGGAGGCGGCTTCGGCGGTTTCGGCGGCGGCAGCAGCGGCGGCGGCGGGGCCAGCGGATCCTGGTAAGAAAGGAATGGATTTTTTTGAACGATAACGGACAGGCCGCTGAAACCAGCGGCCTGTTTCTTTATGTACCCCGAACCAGGAGGGTAATGGCCGGTGCCGCCGGAATATACGGGTGGTCAGCCGGCACGGCTATAACGAAAATTTACGCCTCCACCCATACCGTTCTGCTGCCTGCCGGCGTTTCCTCGTGGCTCCGGGCTGTGAAACCAGCCAATTTCGTGTAATTTTGAGGACCATGAAAAAACTGATCGTTTCCATTTTGCTGATATGTTTGTGTATGGGCGTCCAGGCGCAGCGGGTTTATTTTATCTATCTGCAATCGGATAACGGCAGCCCTTTTTTCGCCCGTCTTGGCGATAAGATCTTCAGTTCCTCTGCTGCTGGTTATATGATCATTCCCCAGCTGAAAGACAGTACGTACCAGTTTACCATAGGCACAACCGGTGCCGGGGCAGCCGAAGCCCGCTTTTCCATCCCGATCGGGCAGAAAGACAAAGGGTTCCTGCTCCGCCATTCCGACGAGGGACTTTCCCTCTTTAACCTGCAGGAGCTTTCACTGCTGCAGCCGGTAACAGCCCTTCGGAAAGAAGCCGGTCCTGCCCGCACCGATTCTTTTACGCAGATGCTTTCGGCTGCGGCCAACGACCCCAGCCTGCTGACTATTTCCGTTACCGAAGCCCCGGAGAAGAAGGTGGATGAGAAAAAAGAAGGGGCCGCAGCCGTTGCGCCGGTGGTGGCGGATACGGTTGCCAAATCCGTGGCAACCGCACCGGTAAAGGAAGAACCGGCGCAGGAAACGGCCGTGCCAACGGTAAAAGATACCGTGGTTGTGGTACGCAGCCCGGCCCCGACGGAAGAAAAGCCGGCACCGGCTGCCGATTCAGTTACGGCAGCATTGACTAAGGATACGCTTACCCGCGCGCCGGTAACCGAAACCGCGCCGCAGCTTGCGGCTCCTCCAAAGGACACTGCCGTCACCGTTACCGCTGCCTTGCCGGAGCCGTCCGCTGCAGCGGCAGATACGGCAACCGGAAGCGCAACCCAGGTCCAGCTGGTACCTGATGCCCCTCCCTTCCGGCGTTCAGTGATTACCAAACGTTCGGAAAGCTCCACTACGGAAGGTTTTGGCCTTGTGTTCCTGGATACCGAAGAAGGGAAAACCGATACGATCCGGCTGGTCATCCCGAACCCGAAGTTCAATGTGGCCATGGAGCAGCCGGTCACGGCTCCGCCGGTGGTCAGCGATCCGACACCCCCGGTGCGCGACCAGCAACCTACAGAAAATGCTGCAGCGAGCCCGGAGGTGGCCAAAGAGACGAAAGGAAAAAATACAAGCGGAACAGGTTCCTGCGGGCAGGTGGCCAGCGAATCCGACTTCTTCAAGCTGCGCCGGAATATGGCTGCTGCTTCGGGAGATGAAGCCATGATCACAGCTGCCCGCAAGGTATTCCGGAACAAATGCTTTACCACGGAACAGGTGCGCAACCTGGCCACCCTCTTCCTGACCGATGACGGCAGGTACCATTTCCTGGATGCAGCTTACGGGCATGTTACAGATCCGGAGGCGTTTTCGGGCCTCGGGGCCCTGATCCGGGATGCTTATTTTAGCAAACGCTTCCATGCCCTAATTGGCCAGTAATGCCCCGTTATTTCCTTGAAGTAGCGTACCGCGGAACCCGGTACAGTGGGTTCCAGGTGCAGGAGAATGCCCCGACCATCCAGTCTGAAATCGAAAGGGCCTTTCATACCATTCACCGCCGGGGGGTGCAGCTGACGGGTTCGTCCCGGACCGATGCCGGTGTACATGCCCTGCAGAACTTCTTTCATTTTGATACAGAAGAAGTACATGCGCAGTTTTTGTATAAAATGAATGCAGTGCTTCCGGATGATATTGTGATCAAAGGTCTGCATCCCGTGGCGGCAGAGAGCCATTCCCGGTTCCATGCACTGAGCCGGGAATATGAATACAGGCTTTACCGGAATAAGGATCCGTTCCGGAAAGGGCTGGCTTATTATTTCCCCTATAAGGTAGAGGAAGCGTTGCTGGCAGAGGCAGCTGCTTTGATCCAACAGCAAACCGGGTTTTTGGCTTTCTCCAAATCAAACAC
>DATAGL010000805.1:0-3902 GCA_036263755.1 Chitinophagaceae bacterium
CACCGGATCACACCCGGCGTGCTTTCATTCTTCAACACATGCACCTCGCCATGGCCGGCCAGGGCCAGGTCGGGCTTGCCGTCCCCATCCACATCACCTGATGTGACCGAGTAGGGACCGTCGCTGATGGCAGAGGTGGCAAAAGAGTTGGCAGGAAGGAACGAAATGGCGGTACCGGTACTGCTGTTGCGGAATACGGAAATATTCCGTGAAAAGAAATTGGCGCTGACCAGTTCGGGCCTGCCGTCCCCGTCGATATCCGCTGCGTGGAGTCCCCTCGGACTGAAACCAGTGGCGAGGGTAACCTCTGTGGCAAAGGCCAGGTCATTGGTACCCGTATTCCGGTAAACGGTGATTGAATTGCCCAGGCTGTTGGTTACGGCGAGGTCGGTTTTACCATCGCCGTTCCAGTCGGCTATCACCACCTGTTGCGGTCCCTGCCCGGCCGGCAGGTCGATGCGGGGAGCAAAGGAGGGCGATCCTACTGTGCTGGTATTGCGGTAAAGGGAGACCGTCCGGAAAGATGGTTGGCTACGGCCAGGTCAGGCCTGCCGTCAGCATCCAGATCGCCTGCGGCAATGCTGTACGGATTGTCGCCCGTAGCAAAGCCCACCCGGCCGGCCAGGGTAATCGTGCCCGGGGTGCTTGTATTGCGGTATACCGAAACGGTTTTATCAAATATGCTGGTGGTCAGCAGGTCCTGCTTCCCGTCGCCGTCGATATCGGAAGCCGTAATAAAATACGGGAGCTGCCCGGAGGGGAAATCCACTTTAGGGGCGAACTCCAGGTTTCCTTTCGCACCGGTATTCCGCAGCACGGAAACGGTAGAAGCCGGATCGTTGGCGTTGTTGGCGGTGGCCAGGTCGGTGCGGCCGTCGCCATCGAGGTCGGCCAGGGCTACGGCAAAGGGAAAACGGCCGGTGGCGGCCGTTTGTTCGGGGGCCAGGGAAACAGGCTCGAGGACCCCGCCTTCCGGAAAAGTGACAAAAAAGGGAACGGGGGCTGCGGCCGTGCGCCCGTTGCGGGTAACCGTCACCGGGCCGGCGGAAGCGCCTGCGGGCACCGTTACCTTCAGCTCGGCGGCGGTAGCGGAGGAGACCAGCGCTCTGACCGATCCGAAATAGACGATCTGTTCGGAAGCCAGGGTACCGAAGCCGGTTCCTTTCAGGCTGATGGTGCTGCCCACGGGGCCGGCAGCAGGCTGCAGGGAAGTAACGGAAAGCTGGGCGCCCAGCAGCCGGGGGAAAAACAGGAAGCAAAGCAGCAGTTTACCGGCAGGCACCGGGAAGCCACCTTTCAGGTGTACAGAAAGCATGAACCAGTTAGTTTGGTAAAATGAAGGCACAAAATCGCTGAAAAATACCGTCCCTCCAAGCAAAAGCCCAAAAGTTCCGGCTTCCCCGCTTGCAAGGTTCCCTCCTCTGTGCCTGATCTAAAGCCATTCCAAAAAGTGAAGGGGAACGGCCTCCCCAACCAACCTGCCACCCGCATCTGCACATCTGCACATCTGCCCATCTGCACATTCACCTCCCTCCCATTCACCTACCCATTCACCCATTCACCCATTGACCCATTCACTTCATCAGAACTGATGAAAGGCCATCGAAACAAAGGACAGCACATCGGGTAGGGAATGCCGCCAGTAGGTCCAGTTGTGCGCCCCGTCGCGGATCCGGAATTCATGGGGCAGGTTTCTTTTTTTCATCGCGATATGCACAAGGGAGTTGCCTTCGTAGAGAAAATCATCATCGCCGCAGTCGATGTACCAGCGGACAGTTTTGATCACACTGTCGGGCATGGACTGCAGGAGGGCCAGGGCGCTGTGCCGGTTGTAATAACGCTGAATGCTGGAGTCAGCGAGGTTCTGGTTGTCGCGGCGCAGGTTGCGGGCGGCATCCTCCAATGTGATGGGGCCTGTGGAAGCGCTCAGCGGGCAGGCGGAGGAAAACAGTTCCGGGTGGTGCAGCGCATACATGAAGGTGCCGCCGCCGCCCATCGACAAGCCGCTGATGGCGCGGAACCGCTTTTCGCCCTTGGTGCGGTAGGTCTTCTCCACATAGGGCATGAGTTCCTGGAAGAAGAAATCCTCGTAGCGCCAGGTGTTGGAAACATCATTGAAATAGCCGCGGCGCCCGGTGTTGGCATCGGGCATCACGATGATCATCGGGGTGGCCGTTCCTTCCCGGAAGGCTTTGTCGGCAATGTGCTGCACTTCCCCGAACTGCACCCAGCCGGTCTGGTCATCCCCTCCTCCATGCAGCAGGTATAGCACAGGATAGCTGCGCTGCGAGGTTTCATAATCCGGGGGCAGGTAGATGGCGAATTTTCGGTCCATGTTCAGGATCTTGCTTTTCACCGACAGGTTGTCCATGACCTTGCTGGATTGCGCACCCGCACAGAACGGCAGGAGCAGAAGAAGGAACAGTCGTTTCATGCCTTCAATATAGGAAGAATTGCGGTATGGCGGGGAGTGGGAAGAAGGAATTGGGAATTGGGAATTTGGGGTGGGAGTTGAATGGCTGACTGAGTTGAAAAGTTGATAGATATCCTTTTCTTGTTACTTTATCCTACACCCCATTGACATGGGTAAGGAACAGCGTAGCCTGCTCATGGGCCTTGAATATTGAATATTGATTATTGAGTATTTCCCTACCAATCAACCGAACAACGGATCAACTAAGCATACATTGCTCCAATAGAATGCCCCTCTACGCTTCATACTCGAAAAGTGTCACCTCCGACCGCGAGGCAAACCGCAGCGGGATGGTGGTGGTGCCGAAGCCGCGGGACAGGTAGAGGTACGGGGGCTGCGGGTTATACCAGCCTTCCACATACGCACCACCGAAGGCAGGCAGCACGGGAATGAAAAAAGGGAGCCGGATCTGCCCGCCGTGATTATGCCCGGCGAAGAGGTACTGAACCGCCAGTTGCGCTGCTGCAGGCCGGCTGCGGTTGATTTTCTCCAGGCCGGACAACACCTCTTCCTGCTGCACCGGGCTGTGGATGAGCATGAGGTGGTGCGGCTCCCGGCCGGTATCCTGTACCGCCGCCTGCAGGTTGGATACCCCCTGTATGGTGTCGTCCAGACCGGTGACCGTCAACGGCACTTCCTTCAGGGTCAGCGTAACGGTTTCATTGATCAGCAGGCGGCCCGCGTGTTTTCGGAACAGGTCCTCCAGTCCGGACAGCGGGATGGCCGCCAGGCGGTCGTGGTTACCGGGGATCCCGATGAGCGGTACGCGCGGCAGCAGGCTGAAGAACTGGTCCACCGGGGCTGCATGCCCGTCGTCATCCAGCGTGTCGCCGGCAAAAAGGATCAGGTCGGGCTGCAGGGCACGCACCTTCCGGGCCAGCCGCCGGTGGAAAGGAAACAGGCGGCGGCGGAAATGCAGGTCGGTCAGCAGCAGGATGCGCAGGGTGGGTCCGCCCCGGCGGGGACCAATCCGGAAACGGCGCACCTCGAAAAAATATTTCTGCAGCCACCCGCCTTCCAGCAGCACGGCGGCTGCCAGCAATGCGCCCGACAGGGCCATCTTTTTCCGGTTACTGATCGGCATTGAAATAATCTAACCCGAATAAAAAAGAACAGGCAGCGGCCTGTTCTTTTTGAAGATGAATTACTTTTTCGTTAATCCCGTTCTGTAAGGGCTTCCTTGCGCTGCTGCTCCAGATCGGATTCCTCTTCAGCTTCCGCACCCTGGGGAAGGTTCACGGGCGCCTGCTGTTCTGCAGACTGCTGCCCGGAGGCACCGGCCTGTCCGGACGCAGGTGTCTGTCCCCCGTTTTGTCCGCCGCTATTTTGTTGTTTGTCCATATCCATACGTTTACCCTTACCAGTGAAAAATTAGGGCCAGTCTTTCGGGGCTTCCGTTGCCGGCAATCCCTGTACTTTTGCCGGGCCA
>DATAGL010000806.1:0-1577 GCA_036263755.1 Chitinophagaceae bacterium
CGGGCAAACAGCAGCGGACGCACCACCCTGCCCTGTCGCTGGCGCATGCCCCGCAGGCCGCTGATGCCCGTGCCTTTGAAAAAGTTCATCAGCATCGTTTCTACGTTGTCATCGAGGTGGTGGGCTGTGGCGATAAGGGTGAGGCGGTTAGGGTTTGGGGTTTGGGATCTGGAGTTTGGAATTTGTCTTTTGGAGAAGGGAGCTTCGTTGTAGGTAGCGGGTTCTGCTATTAATTCTTCAAACCACCGGTAGCGCAGGTTACGCGCGGCTTCCTGAATAGAAAGTTTTTGTTCGCGGGCAAACGTTTCCGTATCAAATCTCCGGGAATAAAAAGGGACTCCATATTCGTGTGCCAGTTCCCGGACGAAAGCCGCATCGCGGTCGCTTTCCGCACCGCGCAACCCGAAATGACAATGGGCTATGGAAAAAGAAAACCCGGCCGTATGGCACAGGTGACAAAGCACGGTGGAATCCAGTCCCCCGCTGGCCGCTACCAGCAGGTGCGCCCCCTTATCAAACAACCGCTCATTCCGCACATACTGAAGAAAGGCCTGCACCAAAGGATCCATCATATAGGAAGGTTTCAAAAACAGCCACCCGGTTACCCGGAAACGTTAGTACGGTAAATCACAATCCCACAAAAACATTTACACATCCACTCATCTGTACAACTTCACATCCACCCATCAGCACATCTGCATATTTGCACATCCGCACATTTGCATATTTGCACATCCCCATCACATCGTCAGATCCTCATACGCCGCCAGCAGCTCATTGTACGCATGCCCGTCGTTCAGCGCCTTCGCCTTGGCCATGCCCTTTTCATATACGGCAATGGCGCCTTCGGTTTCGCCGGTCCGCTCCAGCAGCTTGGCCAGGTGGTAATAGCTGCCCACGTAATCCTCGTCGCGGGCCAGCACCGCTTCAAACAGGCGGCGGGCCTCCGCTTCATTTCCCTCTTTTATGTACTCCAGGGCCAATGCATGCTGCAGAAAATTGTCCGGCCCGTTGGCCTCCAGCATTTCCCTGATCCGGCTGATCCGATCCATAGTTAAAAATTTGGTTCCCTTATCAAAGTCTGCCTTTGCTGCTTATATTTGTAGAAGATAGTTGCATAAGCAACTATCGGGATTGTAAACTTTGTTATATGAAAATTCTAGTGTGCATCAGCAAAACGCCGGACACTACGGCAAAAATAGCCTTCACCGATAACAACACGAAATTCGCGGAGGCGGGCGTGCAGTGGATCATCAATCCCTACGACGAATGGTACGCCCTCGTTCGCGCCATTGAACTGAAAGAGGCGGACGCTTCCCATACCATTCACCTGGTGACAGTGGGCGGAACCGATGCCGAACCCATCATCCGCAAAGCCCTGGCCCTGGGCGGCGATGAAGCCCTGCGCATCAACACCGAGCCGGTGGAAAGCTTCCAGGTAGCTTCCCAGATCGCTGAAGTGGCCCGCCAGGGTGGGTACGACCTCATCCTCACCGGTAAGGAAACCATCGACTACAACGGCGGCGCTGTGGCCGGCATGCTGGCCGAGCTGCTGGAACTCCCCTTTGTTTCCCTGG
>DATAGL010000807.1:0-4780 GCA_036263755.1 Chitinophagaceae bacterium
CCTTCCGGATCCCTTTAACCTCAGGAATCCGCTCTTTCGTTTCTTCTGCCCAATCATCTGTCTGCACAGCGGATGCCAGTAACAACGGCACAACGCACTTCGTTATCCCAGTTTCTTTGCGTCTTCCAGGAACGTGGCCAGGCCTTTGTCGGTAAGCGGGTGCTTCAGCAGGCCCAGGATGGAATCCAACGGGCAGGTGACCACATCGGCACCGGCCTCAGCGGCGCGCACGATATGATTGGCCGTCCGGATGGATGCCGCCAGGATTTCGGTCTTGTATCCCTGAATGCCGTAGATATTTGCGATCTGTTCAATCAGCAGCATGCCGTCCCAGCCCGAATCATCAATGCGCCCGATGAACGGAGATACGTAAGAGGCACCGGCCTTGGCCGCCAGGATGGCCTGACCGGCAGAGAATACAAGGGTGCAGTTGGTGCGGATGCCGTTATCGGTAAACCACTTGATGGCTTTGATACCATCCTTGATCATGGGAACCTTCACTACGATGTTGGGGTGAATGGCCGCCAGGACCTTTCCTTCTTCCACCATGGTCGCAAAATCGGTGGAGAGCACTTCGGCGGAGATATCGCCGTCCACCAGTTCGCAGATCGTTTTGTAGTGGGCATTAATAGCTTCGGTGCCGGTAATGCCTTCCTTAGCCATCAGCGAAGGATTGGTCGTTACGCCATCCAGTATGCCCAGCTCGCTGGCTTCCCGAATCTGGGACAAATTCGCCGTGTCAATAAAAAATTTCATGAATTCGTTTATTTATCCTGCTGGCGCAGGTTGGTTTGGAAAATGTGGGCCAAAGATAGAAAAATAGCAGTGCCGGAAGGGCACAAAAAAAGCCCGGTAAAGGGCATAAAAAAATGGCAGGCTACTTACATCGCACCGCTACAACCGCCTACCCTTGCTACCTTCCGATCCTGGGGGAGTTCAGCAGGAGCTGGTCGTGCAAGACCTGCCGCTGCGAAGATAGGGAGATAATGGATATGAAACGCAAATAAAGTTTTCGGTTTGTGGTTGGTGGTTTGTTGTTGGTGGTTTGGGTTGCAGCTTCCGGGTAAAAGAGCAGGTTTCAGCCTTATACTGATGAGGACCGGACCATATTCCTTAGCTTTTTCGTATAGAACTAGACCTAGGTATTATCCCGGAACAGATAGAGTGGAAATTCGCCCGGGAGCACCGCCAGCAGGCTTTCCGTCCTCCTGGCTACTCAGTGGTAACGGGTGGGACCTCGTCCAGTCCCATAAAAATCCTTTTTCCTTTTTCCTGCCCGGTGGTGATCATGTAATCCGCTCCGGAAGAAGGCCCGCCGATGCGGAGCACAGCATCGCAGTGATCGATGAGCCGGACCGCTACGGGATGAAACAGTTCATTAAAGATTTCGTCGCCGGTTTCTCTGGAGCCGGCCGCTTCAATCAGGGGCAGGGCAAACCACTCGCCCAGGACCGGCAGGTGCCCCATGCGGTACAACTGCAAAGCCGTAACGGTCATTTGTTTTACATTGGCTTCGATCTTTACCGGGTCGTCGTTCGTTCCGGACCGGTAAGGTCCGGCCACCAGGATCAGCAGGGATGTTTTCATTATTTTTTATTTTAGATAACAAGATTTCCTAAGGTCGTTCACCCAAGGCAAATTGAATGGCCGCTTCGGCATGAATGCGTGTTGTATCATACAGCGGCAGGTCAACATCACCGGGCTGCAGCAGCAAGGGCAGTTCGGTGCAGCCTAAAATTATGCCTTCCGCGCCTTTTTCCTTCAGGTTCCGGATAATACACACCAACCGCTCCTTCGATTCCGGCAGGCAGATCCCGGTTCCCAGCTCGTCGAAAATACACCGGTGGATAAAGGCCCGGTCCTCTTCTTCCGGGATCAAGGCCTGGATGGATTGCGCCTCCAGCTTCCGGTGAAAAAAATCACCTTCCATGGTAAATCGTGTACCCAGTAAACCAACCGTACGCAGACCGTCTTCCCGGATCACCCGTGCGGTGGCTGCTGCTATATGCAACACGGGCAGGCCGGTGCTTTCTTCAATCGTATCCGCCAGCCGGTGCATCGTATTGGCGCATAAGACCAAGGCTTCGGCACCGCCCGATTTGAGAATCATTCCTGCGCGGACCAGCATTTCGGCTGTGCGCTCCCAGTCGTTACGATCATTGTTCCGCTTGATGTCGGCATAATTGAATGAATACAACAGACACTCCGCTGCTTCCACGCCACCCAGCCGCCTGTTGATGCCTTCATTGATCAGCCGGTAATAATCCAGGGTGGATACCCAGCTGATCCCGCCGATTAAACCCAGTATGCGCATAAAAGATGTTTACCAAAAAAGTCCCTTCTTTCAAGAACCGGACATTTATATTCCGGCTGCCGCTCGCCTGATAGCAAATACATATTCGTCCTCAACCTGCCCCCATTTAAAGATCGTCTGCTCGAAAACAGCCTCCAGGATGAACCCTGCATTCTCCAATACCCGTTGTGATGCCTTATTCCTGCCAAACGGCCGGGCAAAGATCCGGTTGACCGGCCAATGCTGAAAACCATAAGCCACCATTTGCCGGACGGCTACAGGCATGATACCCCGGCCCCAAAAGGCCTCTCCCAGCCAGTAACCCAGTTCCGCGTTCCGGCAATAAATGTCTCCCTGAAGATGCACGCCAATCCCACCGGCGGCCGCCCCTTCTACTTCAATAGCGAGAATGTTTGGTGGTGTTCCCTGCATCGCCGATTGCAGGAAGGCTTCGCCTTTTTCTCTTGTATAAGGATGCGGAAACTGGTCCGCCATATTCCGGGCAACGGCATCATTGTTGGCATGGTACACCAGGCTGTCCAGGTCTTCTGGTTTCCAGGGGCGAAGGCGAAATTCCATGTCCGAAAATACATATTCGCAAGGATGATCCTTTCACTGACAGGGCTGAAAGCGTTGAAAGGCATGCACCAAATGAAAGAAGATTATTCTGAAATGACTCGGATGAAAAAGTATAAGTTCAGCTAAAATGCGTGAACGGCAAACCCGGTAAAGGAAAACACTTCCTTATCTTTTCAGGTTAGATCATCGGAGACCGGGATACATTCGGTACCGGTAAAATGGGGAGGCATTCATCAATACCCGTTCCGCTGAAAAGCGGAATTCAGTAATGTGTAGCCAATCAGTTCATCAGCGCGGGCCCCGAATGGCCGGAAATACACGAGGATGATGTAACTGTTTTCCGTTCCCCAGAAATTGCCTTCCGTAGCGCTGAAGTCGGGGAACCCTTTCTCCCCGGCCGGGAAGGTTGCATAGTTGTAATTATAATAGCCCTGTTTCAGCAGCAGCGATTTTTCGTAAGCTCCGCGCTCCTCATTGAAATGCATCAGGCCCGACGTGTCTGCCCCGAACCGGGTAAACTCACCGAACAGGTATACATCGCGGCCTGCAATTGCTTTATTTCCAGGAGGAAAATAACGGAAATGCACCCAGGCATAATCGCCCTGCCACAATGGGTTTACGCTTTCCAGCGTTTCAATCGTGTACATCCCGTTCAGGTCGCGGTAATACACATAGGCCTGTTCCGTCCGGGAAGGATCCGGCTTAACATCGATGTGAGTCGTATCATTTACGGTACGGATGTCCACCATCCGGTCACTTTTCAACCGGAAGCTCCGCAGGTCGATCCAGCGGAATTCCTTCCCTGCCGGCAAGGCGGTTACCGCCTCATCGCTGTATTCATTGTAATTCCCGCGGGAAATAGTTGGCCGGTCCAGGTGTAAAGCGGTACGCCAGTTATTATTCTGCAGTACCACTACCTTAAGGTCGGTAGGACTAAAAGCCTGCGTCCTTCCATCCGTTTGTACAGCAATCTGCAGCTTTTGTCCCGTGCGGAACAGGCGGCTGTTGAACGGCTGCTGAATGGTGGCGGCTACGGAGGCTTTATTATCGATCACCACCAGCCGTTTGGTAAATGCGAGCTGGCTTGTATCAGCATTCAGGAATACTTTCAGGAGGTAATTGCCCGATCGCGTTGGCATCATGTTCCGGTCGGGAATCGTGGCCTGGTAATGCGTATAACGGGTTTCCGCAATGGAGGAGGTACGGTACGTTGTTATCCGTGTATTCTGAAACCCGCGCAGGTATTCAAAGGTGGTAAGCAGGCTGGGCTGCCAGTCGGCATTGCACAGCTGAAGGGTGTAGTAATAATTTTTGATACCTCCGGCCAGGTCGTCGAAATGCAGTTCCAGCACATCCGGAGAACCCAGCCGAAGCGCCGGAAACGTGGTTTGGTCGCCCGGCTGGTAGAGTTTTACCGAATGAATGCCCCGGTGCAGCACCCTGTCTTCGCGTTGCGCCTGTACACTGAAAAAGAAACCCAGGGTCGTTCCGATGAAAAATAGCCATCGCCTCATATCGCTAAAAATAAGTTTTTTGTCCCGGCCCCGTTATTTTTGGGGCACCTTTGGTAGACGCGGCACCGGGTGGTATCGTTTTCTCTAACGGTTTTATAACTTTTTATTGTGAACCTATCCGCATTTATTGCCCGGCGCATAGCCTTTAACCAGCAAAAATCGTTCTCCCGGTTCATCATCCGCCTGTCCATTGCCGCTACCATTATCTCCGTCTCCGTGATGATCATCACGCTGTCCTTTGTAAATGGCTTCCAGGAAACGGTGAGCGGGAAAGTGTTTTCGTTCTGGGGACACGTCCGCGTTCAGTACCGCCAGCCGATGAAGGCCAATATTGCCGAAGAAATTCCCATTGAGCGCGACGACACCCTGGCCCGGAGCATCGCTTCCAACCCGA
>DATAGL010000808.1:0-3016 GCA_036263755.1 Chitinophagaceae bacterium
GAGCGGGTCGGCCCGGTTCAACCAGTTGTTCCTCGTGCCGGCAAAAGGCGGACTGCCCGAAAAGCTTCCGCTGCCTTACGGGGAGCTGGGCTCGTTTTCCGCCGACGGCAACAGTATCGCCTATGTGACCCGCATTACGGAGAATTATCCCTTCAAGCGCATCCGCAGCGGCTTTACCTCTGATGTGCTCTTGTTCGACCTGAAGAAGCTGTCGGTGGAAAACATCACGAAAACAGACGCTACCGAAGGCAAGCCGGCCTTTGTAAACAACCGGGTCTATTATGTTTCGGATGAAGGCGGCAGCAAGCGGCGCAACCTCATGGTGTACGACCGGGAGAAAAAGACGAAAGAAAAGCTGACAAAGTTCGACAATGTGGATATCAACCATATGGCGGCTGGTCCGGACGATATTGTATTCGTAGCCGGCGGACAGCTGTACCTGCTCGATCTCAAAACCTACCAGTATAAAAAAGTGGATGTGGGCGTGGTATCGGACATGGCCACGCTGATGCCACGGACGGTAAATGTGGGCAATAATATCGACCGCTTCCTGTTGTCGCCCGATGGCAAGCGCGCCCTGTTCGAAGCCCGCGGCGAACTGTTCTCCATCCCGCAGGAGAACGGGGTGATCATCAACCTCACCAATACCAGCGGCGCCTTCGAGCACCATCCCGCCTGGTCGCCCAACGGCCGCTGGCTGGCGTACTGGAGCGACGCGAGCGGCGAGCACGAGATCTGGCTGCGCGACCAGGCTTCCGGCACCGCGAAGAAACTGACTTCTTTTGGAAAGGGGATGGGCTGGAACCTCTTCTGGTCGCCCGACAGCCGCAGGATCGCCTTCATCAACCAGGACCAGCAGATCCTGATCCTGGATGCTGCGTCCGGCGACCGCACGGAGGTGGACCGCACTACGCGGCAGCCCTATGGTGCCCTGCAGGGATTCCGGCTGGCCTGGTCGCCCGACAGCAAGTGGATCGCTTATGCCAAGGACATGAACAACCTGAATTCTGCGCTGTTCCTGTACGATGTGGCGGCAAAGAAAACGCACCAGGCCACTTCGGGTTACTACAATGATGCCAATCCCGTGTTCGATGTCACAGGGAAGTACCTGTACTTTACCACCGACCGCAACCTGGCGCCCTCTTACAGCAACCTCGATAATACCTGGATCTACCCCAATACCACGCAGGTGGCCGTGGCGCCCCTGCATCCTTCCACGGCCGCCCTGCTCTTTCCGAAGAATGATGAAGTAAAACTGGATACCGCTACCGCCACCAAGCCCGCGGAAGCTGCAGCCCCGGCAAAGGGGGCACCGGCGAAAGCTGCACCGGTGGCCAGCACGGTGGACCCGGCTTCGCTGGAAGAGCGCATCGAGATCCTGCCCGTGAATGCCGGCAATATCGGCGGCCTGCATGCCGTGGAAGGAAAACTACTGTTCCTGCGCTTTCCCAATACCGGAGCCGCGCCCGGCCCGCCTTCCCTTAGCTTTTTCGATACGGAGCGCCGCGAAGAAAAAACGATGGTGGGCGGCACCATGGGCTACTCCGTTTCCGGCGACGGCAAGAACATCCTGGTGCGGGGTCCGCAGGGCTTTGGCATTGTGAAGCCCGCGCCCGACCAGCGGATCGATAAAGTGCTGCGCACATCCGAAATGGAAATGGTGCTGCAGCCCCGCGAAGAATGGCAGCAGATCTTCAACGATACCTGGCGCCGCTACCGCGACTTTTTCTACGATCCCAACATGCAGGGCGTGGACTGGAACGCGGTGCGGAAAGAATACGCCACACTGCTTGAAGACGCGATCACCCGCTGGGACGTGAACAATATCCAGCAGGAAATGATCTCCGAGCTCAGTGCCGGTCACACCTATGCCGGCGGAGGCGACCTGGAGCAGGCCCGCAACCGCACCACCGGTTTCCTGGGTATCGACTGGGCGCTGGACAACGGAGCCTACAAGGTGCGGCGGATCGTGCGGCCCGCACCCTGGGATCATGAAGTGCGGTCGCCGCTGGTGCTTTCCGGCATCAATGTAAAGGAAGGCGATTACATCCTGGCGGTGAACGGACGCGCGCTGGACCCCGCGGTGGATCCGTATGCCATGTTCGAAGGGCTGGCCGGTAAGGCCGTGGCCCTGCGGGTGAACAGCCGTCCGGCCATGGAAGGTTCGAGGGAAGTGATCGTCAAAACCCTGCAGCCCAACGAAGAGCTGCGGCTTCGGCACCTGGAATGGATCGAGGGCAACCGGAAAAAAGTGGAGGAATTGTCCGGGGGCCAGCTGGGGTACATGTACATGCCCAACACTGGCGGCGACGGGCAGACCGAATTAATGCGCCAGTTCTATGCCCAGATCGATAAAAAAGGCTTCGTGATCGATGAGCGGTTCAACGCCGGCGGGCAGCTCGGCGACCGGTTCGTGGAGATGCTGAACCGCCCCGTGCTGTATAACCTCGCCTGGCGGAACGCCGATGTGACGGTATGGCCCACCAAAGGAAATAACAGTCCGAAGGTCATGCTCATCAACAGCGGCGCCGGCTCCGGCGGCGATGCCTTTCCCTGGGCTTTCCAGCAGCTGAATATGGGCCCCGTGATCGGGGAGCGCACGCTGGGCATCCTGGTCGGACCCGCCACGCAGCACCGCATGGTCGATGGGGGCTATATCACCGTGCCGGACGCCCGCTTGTATGGGGCAGACGGGAAATGGTTTGCCGAAGGCTACGGCATCAAGCCCGATATTGAAGTGTGGGACGACCCGGCCCAGCTGGCAAAAGGAATCGATCCGCAGCTCGTACGGGCAGTGGAAGAGGCCTTGAAACTGGTGAAGGCAAAGCCGCGCACTCTGCACCCGCGCCCGGCGTATGAAGACCGCAGCGCCCGGGGATTGAAAGGGGATTAAGTTGAATGGTTGATAAGGTTTCGCGCAGGGCAAACAGAGCAACAGAGTTATGGGAGTGCTCTTTATATTACCGATACGGTACTAAAAAGCAACTTCTGATAACTCTGTTGCTCTGTTTGCCCT
>DATAGL010000809.1:0-1666 GCA_036263755.1 Chitinophagaceae bacterium
GACCGCTCGGCCCATATCACCCTCGACCCGGCCGTGCTGCTGGCCGTATACTGTAAGAAAGTAAGCCCTGAGCGCCAGGAGGAATGCCGCCGCGCCGGCGACCGCTTCCGGCCCGGCACCGACGCCGGGGGCGCCTTTTCCATAGCTAAAGGCCTGCTGGAAGCGTTCGCGGAAAGCAGCCTCCAACTGACGCTGACCCCTCCCGACTGGAGCGGCGCTACTACGCCCCGCCTCACCGGCAATGGAACCTTATCTTATCTCGGACACTTAAAAGCCTAACGTTATGAGCAACCGTTTTTCCCTGATGAACGAATACCTCGCCAGCCCGGTCTCCCGCTTTAAAAAAAGCGCGCAGCGGCCCCTGTCCCGTGCGAAGGAAAGCTGTCCCCAGGTGCCCGAAGCCCTGGTGGAGCCGGATAAGTTCGTGCTGGACGTGCTGGAAGTTTTCTTCGGTGAACGCCTGAGCCAGCAGGGACTGAACGACGCGCTACGCCAGGTGGCTGCCGAAGCGATATGGAAAGCGGCCCTCGGCGGCCGGGCCATCGACGTGATCCCGCAGCCTGCCGGCGGGCGGCCCACTGTACTCTGGGCTACTTCCGAAGCCGTGCAGCGCGCCTTCCGCAAGTCGCAGAACCAGTGCCTGCTGGTGGAAGTGCGCGACCGGGTAAAAGAATCCCTGTTCAACGATTACGAGCAGGCGAAGAGCCGGTCGAATACCGCCGGGGCCCAATCCTTCCGCTGGGCGCGGCCGTACAACGTGCAGAATAATTTCACCACTTCGGACGACGGGGTACGCTTCATCGCCCATTTCGAGGGCTTCCGCGGCCAGCTGTACAACGACCCGGTAGGACACTGCACCATCGGATACGGCACACTGGTGCACCGGGGCAACTGCAACGGCAGCGAACCCGATGAATACAAGGCGGGTATTTCCGAGGAGCGGGCCCGCGAGCTCATGCGCCAGGAACTGTGCGGCGTGGAATCGGCCATCAACGGGGCCGTTACCGTAGCGCTGAACCAGCACCAGTTCGATGCCCTCGTTTCCTTTGCCTATAACGTGGGTACCGGCGCCTTCCGTCGTTCCACGCTCCTGCGCCAGCTCAACTCCGGCCAGTATGACCAGGTGCCGGTAGAGCTGCGCAAATGGGTGAATGCCTCGGGACAGCGGCTTCCGGGACTGGTGCGCCGGCGCGAGGCCGAATGCACGCTTTTTTCGGGTGGTTCCTATTCGGGCGCCCAGAGCCGGTCGGTCTATACGGCCCCGTTCACCACGCCGCGCGGAATCCGCAACAACAACCCGGGCAACATCCAGATGAACCCGAACAACAACTGGGAGGGCAAGGTGCCGCCCGCGCAGAATACCGACGGCCGGTTCGAGCAGTTCACTTCCTTTGCTTACGGGGTGCGGACTCTGATCATCCTGCTGCGCAACTACATCAACAGCGGCCGCAACACCACGCGCCGCATCGCCGAGGCCTATGCACCGGCGCACGAAAACGACACGGCCGCCTACAGCCGCTTCCTGGCCGGCCGCGTGAACGTGGGCGAAAATGACGCGCTGGCCCTCAACCGCAATACACTGCGCCTGCTGACCCAGGCCATCGGCCGCATGGAGAACGGACAGGAGTGCATCTCCGACGCCCAGTTCGACGAGGCCTGGGTGCTG
>DATAGL010000810.1:0-7439 GCA_036263755.1 Chitinophagaceae bacterium
AATCCGTTTCCAATAGGTTTTATTTAATGCTTCCTTTATCAAATAGCCTGGAGGTTGGGACATACACTTTTTCCTTTGCCAATGGAGACAGAAACGCAGAGATAATCTTGTCGGGAATTACGACTAACTGGTATGGACCGCTTCATCAAGGCGACTCTTATACGGTGAATATTACAAAGAATGAACAGGGCCTCATCAGCGGGACATTTACAGCAGCACAGTTTACCGGGACAAGTTCCTTGGAACCCAGAACAATTCAGATTACGAATGGGATGTTTCAAAATATAAGAGTGGTTGAATAAACCAATATTTTTGCTATTGGTGGATGCTCTTTTAGAGAAAAGCTTTATCAATGCCTGCTGTTTTGTAAAAGGCAGGATACCCTGCAGCAACCATGAAATATTGGACAGTGTATTTCCTGCGTAAAGTAACCGCTTTGCTGTATGGTAGTTGTTGATTGCAATGAATCGGTAAAGAGAAAATGAAAAAGGGGCCACATTGCTGTAACCCCTTGATCTCGAAGTGACCTCGTCAGGATTCAAACCTGAAACCTTCTGATCCGTAGTCAGATGCTCTATTCAGTTGAGCTACGAGGCCATTTGCGGGTGGCAAAAATAAGGGGATTCTTTTTTCCCGCAAAATAGTTTTTAAAAAAGAGCCGGTAACCATTTCATAATGCGCTTTATACCGGCAGGTGCTGCCCCTTTCATCGCATTCTTTCCCTACTATATTCTTCTACATCCATGTCCGCTTAGTAATGCCATCTCCGGAACGCCTCCATGGCGGCGTAATGGGTCAGGCCCAGCTGTGCGTACATATTCGCCGTATTTCCGTTTCGCTCTTCCGCACGCTGCCAGAACTCACGCGCATCACTGCCCTGGAAAGGTACCATGTCCTTTTGGCTCTGGTGGATAAAGATGCCATACCGTTTTTTCATGACCTGCTCCGGGCTCATGGGCACAGCCATTTCTATTTCTTCAATGTTCCATTCCTGCCATGCGCCTTTGTACAGCCAGACCCAGCAGTCCCTGATCCATTCGGCCCCTTCCGCTTTCAGCCGGCGGAGTGATTCAAAAATCACATCCAGGCAGACCTTATGAGTGCCATGCGGATCGGCCAGGTCGCCAGCGCAATACACCTGGTGCGGCTGTATTTTCCGGAGCAGCTCCATTGTGATCTGCACATCGGCTTCGCCCATCGGGTTTTTCTCGATGGTGCCCGTTTCATAAAAGGGCAGGTTCTGGAAATGGATGTTGCTGTCGGGCAGGCCCACGTAGCGGCAGGTGGCTGCGGCTTCACAGCGCCGGATCAGGCCTTTGATGGCACGGATCTGCGGCGTATCCATATTGTTGGTTTTCTTGTGGGCCAGGAAGCTGCGCACATCCTGCAGGATGCTTTGCGATTTTTCGTTGTTGATACCGGCAATCGCTTCAAAGCCGACGGCAAAATCGAGGAACCGGGTTACGAATTCATCGGTCACGGCAATATTGCCGGAAGTCTGGTAGGCCACATGCACGTCGTGTCCCTGGTCGTGCAGGCGCTGGAAGGTGCCGCCCATGCTGATGATGTCGTCATCGGGGTGCGGGGAGAAGATGATTACGCGCTTGGGATAGGGTTCCGAGCGCTCCGGGTGGGCCGGGATGACAGCTTTCGGTTTTCCGCCGGGCCAGCCGGTGATGGAATCACGCAGCAGGTAAAACACCTGCAGGTTGATCTCGTAAGCATCGCCTTTTTCCACGAGCAGGTCACCGAGGCCGTATTCGTTATAGTCATTGTTGGTCAGCGACAGCACCGGCTTCTGCAGCTTCAGGGCCATGTTCACCACCGCTTTCTTGATCATTTCGTTCGTCCATTCGGTTTCACCGGTGAGCCAGGGACTTTTGTTCCGGGTAAGGTCGGCCGCAGCGGCTTCATCCAGTACAAAGCAGCAGTCGGTATGCTGCTGCAGGAGGGAAGCGGGTACTCCTTCGGTTACGTTTCCCTCTACGGCTTTTTGCACCACGGGCGCTTTGGACGTGCCCCAGGCCAGCAGTACGATCTGCCGCGATTTGAGGATGGTGCTGATGCCCATGGTGATGGCCAGGCGGGGCACCTGGGCGATGTTGGCGAATTCGTAGGCATTGGCCAGGCGCGTGCTGTTCTCCAGGTTCGTCAGGCGGGTACGCGAATAGATGCTGGAGCCGGGTTCATTGAAGCCGATATGCCCGTTGTTGCCGATGCCCAGGATCTGCAGGTCGATGCCGCCGGCCGCTTCGATTTCCTGTTCATAGTCGGCGCAGTGCTGCTTGATCTTTTCTTTCGGCAGCTGCCCGTCGGGGATATGGATATTTTCGGGACGGATATCCACATGATCGAACAACATGCGGCGCATGTAGCTGTTATAACTCTGGTGGGCATCGTTGTCAATCGGGTAATACTCATCGAGGTTGAAGGTGACCACGTTGGCGAAGGAAAGGCCTTCCTCCCGGTGCAGCCGGACGAGTTCGGCATACAGGGTTTTGGGGGTGGACCCGGTGGCCAGGCCCAGCACGCAGGGCTCGCCCCGGGACGCTTTTTCGCGGATCGTCTGGGCAATGATCTGGGCTACGAAACGGGATCCTTCCTGCAATCCCGGAAAGATCTTACAGGGGATTTTCTCAAATGAATCTACCATACAATTTTATCTTTTGGACAGGGTTTGGTGATCGGGTTCAACGGTATTCGCTTCCACAGTCCGGCCTCTTTTAGTTTCCGGAAAAAGGCATTTGTAACGGTTTCTTCCGAAATTCAGGTACGGGCACAGTGCTTGCGGAACGATTTGAGGGCCTGGCACAGCAGGTTGCGCACCACCTGGTAATTGATCTTCATTACCTCGCTCACTTCTTCGTAACTCAGGCCTTTATAAATTTTCAGGTAAATGACTTCTTTCTGCCGGGCGGGCAGCTTGTCCAGCGCCGAACGCATCATGTCCAGCCGGGAGTCGTCCTCTTCCTGCCGGATCATCGTTTGCTCATGGGGCAGGTCGAAGGCATCGGAACGTTCCTCGGTGAATTCGTCCATTGGCCGCCGCATCCGGAAATGCTTGTAGATCTTGTAGCGCGTGGCTTTCAGCAGGTAGGCCTTAACGGAAACCTGGGGTGTTTCGGTTTTTTTCTGCCAGAGCTCAATGAACAGTTCCTGGATCGATTCCTCCACCACCACGGTATCGGGAATGATCTTCATTCCAAACTGAAAGAGGAGGGGATAGTAGCGGCGGAAGAGGGTTTCATATGCCGAAACCTCACCCCGGGTAAATGCATTCCATAAATCGATATCCGACTGGACCGGCAACTACAAATCGTTTAGTTAGGAAGATCAGGAAAAATGATGTTACCTTAACCTCAACATCTGGGTGAAATTAAAAAAAGATTCACAATAGCATTACAAAACTTGGAGCCCGGCCACATAACTAATTATCATAACCAACCGATTGAACGTGGTACAAGTGTATACAAGTCCGGAAGAACTGGCAGCAGATGAAGGTTTTTTATCCTGGTATTTTAAAACAAGCGCGGAAGCCGTACGTGCCTGGGAGGACGTCCTGGCCCGCCATCCGCAATACCGCCTCCTGAACGAAGAGGCTGTTTTGCTGATGCAGGAACTGGAATGGGCGGAAGCCCCCGTTCCGGCCGCACAGACCGAAGCGGCGCTGGAGCGCCTGAAAACAGCCGCTGGTGTCCGGTCCGTTCCGGCACCAGTGGTGCCGTTGCGCGCCCGGGGCAGGCGTTTGTGGATACCGGCAGCCGCCGTGCTGCTGGCCGCCGTGCTGGGCGGCTATTTCCTCTGGCCCCGGGCATCCACACCGCAGCTATGGACTTCCGGCTACGGTGAACTGGTGACCCGCCGGCTGCCCGACGGCTCTGAGGTGGTGCTCAATGCGAACAGCAAGCTAACGGTGAAGGAACAGTGGGAAGAAGGTTCCAGCCGCGAGGTATGGCTCGAAGGCGAAGCCTTCTTCCATGTGCGCAAAGCCGGCGGAAGCCGCTTCGTGGTGCATGCACCAGAATTCGATATCGTGGTTACCGGTACACAGTTCAATGTGCGTACCCGGGGCGATCAACCCAGCGTGCTCCTTACGGAGGGCAGTGTTACCGTAAACACGCGGGGTGGAAAGACCCTGCACCTGCAGCCGGGACAATCCATCCAGGTCTCCGGTCCGGCAGGGCTGGTGCTGGAGGCGGGCAAAGCAGAAGCAGCCCTTGCCTGGAAAGAACGCAAGCTGTTTTTCGACAATACACCGATGGAGCAGGTAGCCCGCCAGATCACCGAGCTGTATGGCCTGCCGGTACAGCTGCCCGAGGCATCGGTGGCACAAAAGACGGTTTCGGGTATCATGCCGAATGATAACCTGGATATCTTGCTGCGATCTTTGGAAGCAACCACGGATTTCCGGATCGAGCGCCGTCCGGATGGTATCGTGGTGCTGGAGCCCTGAGGCTCCGACAATTGGCTTTATGAGAGAGAAACGCACGCAATGGATTTTCGTGTGCCTTCTCTTCGTGTTCCTGCTTGGGGGCATGAATGGAACCGCACAAATGGTCGGCCGCGGGGCGGACAATACCGTTGCGGCTGAACGCCAGCCGGCACAACAACCCCTTTTCCTGGTTCTGAAAGAGCTGAACGGGAAAAAAGGGGTCTTTTTTTTGTTTTCCCAGGCAAAGCTGGGCAATAAGAAAGTGGTACCGGTCACCGATACGGACCGCCCCATCGAAACCATCCTGGCCCAGTTGCTCCATCCTGCAGGTCTTTCCTTTAAAAAAATTGCCGACAATACTTATGTCATACTGAACCGGCGGGCGCGCCGGCAGGATGCGGTATCCGGAACCTCCGGTAATGCAGCTGATTCGGCAGGCACGCTTGTAAGCGAGCCACCGGTAACGGTATCGGGATCGGTGCTTTCCGAAAGCGGGCAGCCCCTGGGTTTTGTTTCCATCCGACTGAAAGGGTCCGTATTCGGAACGGCAACGGCTGAAGACGGCTCCTTCCTGGTTACTGCCCGCAAAGGATCGGTCCTTCTTTTTACCCGGGTGGGTTATGAGCCGCGGGAGCTTACGCTTACCGGCGGCCAGCAATACCAGGTGCTGCTCCGCGAGCACAATGCTTCCCTGCGCGAGGTCGTGGTCACGGCGCTGGGCCTCCGGAAAGACAGCCGGTCGCTGGGTTACTCGGTGGCTTCGGTCTCGGGTGCCGACCTGAGTGCCGTGCGGGAACACCACCTGGCGTATTCCCTCATGGGCAGGGTGGCAGGGGTGCAGGTGGCCCCGGTATCCGGTGGGGCCGGTGCGGCAGCCAATGTGGTGGTTCGCGGGGTTTCCGCATTGTCGGGTCATCACCAGCCGCTGTATGTCGTCAATGGAGTACCCGTAGTAAACAATGTCCAGGGAAACAACGGTACGCAGTTCACCAACAGCCCCGACCTGGGTGACGGTATCCAGAACATCAACCCGGATGATATTGAATCGGTAACGGTCCTGAAGGGCGGAGCAGCGGCTTCGCTGTACGGTTCCCGGGCCAAATCGGGAGTCATTCTTATTACTACGAAAAACGGGCAGGGCCGTACGGGGATCGAATACAATTCAACCGTAACGGTAGAGCGGGTAGTGGACCCGACCCACTGGCAGTATACCTATGGCAACGGGTTGAATAATCATAAACCTGTTTCCGCACTGGCCGCTTTTGAATCAGGCAATATGAGCTGGGGCGCCCGGCTGGACGGCACACCGGTGGTTCAGTTTGACGGGGTGGAGCGTCCTTACGTGGCACAAAGGGGTAACGTGGAACGCTTTTACCGCACCGGCGCCACCTGGTCCAATACCATCGCCTTCAGCAAACGGTTCGACTCCAGCTCGGTACGCCTTTCCGCCGGCAGCCAGCAGCACCAGTCGGTGATGCCGCAGTCGGGACTGAACCGGTACCATGTCAATGGGTCCGCTACCATCCAGGTCCGGAAAGGGCTGACGGTGGATGTACGGAGCATGGGCATGAGCGACCGCGCCCGGAACCGCCCCGTGCTGGCCGACGGGGCCGGCAATGCCAATTACCAGGTGCTGTTCCTCCCTACGAACGTGGACATCCAAAGCCTGGAGCCCGGTACAGGCCCCGACGGCTACGAGCAGCGGTTTACGAACAACCAGTTTGCCACGAACCCCTGGTTTGCCGCCCGCCAGTTCATCAACAATACGGCGCGCACCCGCTTTTCCGGTACGGTATCCGCCCGGTACACCGTTCGGCCGGACTTTTTCTTTCAGCTGCGTGCCGGCCGTGATGCCTACCAGGATGCTTTCTTCAGCGTGATCCCTACCGGCACTGCCTTTTATGCACAGGCGCCGTACCATATCCTGGACCAGTCGCAACGGGTCAGTGAATGGAATGCCGACCTGCTCGGAAGCCATAAATGGAACTGGGGCGGCGGGATCAGCCTGACGCTGGCCGGCGGGGCAAACATCATGCGGGCCCGCTCACAGGGAACGGTGCAGCAAGGCAAGAATTTTTCCGTGCCCCGGGTCTATACGCTTCCGAATGCCCGCGACCGCTCGGTCATGTACACGGATATCCGGCAGGAAGTACAATCGCTGTACGGTTCCGCGGAGCTGGCCCTAAAACAGATCGCTTACCTCCATTTGTCCGGGCGCAACGACTGGTTTTCGACGCTGGCGCCTTCCGATAACCTGGGCATCTTTTATCCTTCCCTAAGCGCTTCCGTGCTGCTGCCCGAAAGGTGGAAACCGCATTGGGTGGAAGAAGCGAAGCTGCGTGCCGGGTGGGCCAATGTGGGGTCGGGCGTGGAACCTTACCAGACCCTGCTCAATTACGGATTGCTGAGCCAGCAGCTGAACGGCATGCCCCTGGGCATCATCACCAACAGCTCCGTACCGAATGAGCACCTGCGTCCCGCCAATGCCGCCGAGCTCGAGCTGGGTACGGAATGGCGCTTCTGCCAGAACCGCTTTTCCGCTGAGCTCACCTGGTACCATAAAGTTTCCCGCAAGGAGATCATCCCTGCACCGGCTTCTTTTACATCCGGCTATTTCGGCATCATCGTGAACCAGGGGGCGGTCCGCAACCGGGGCTGGGAGCTGACCCTCCAGGGACAGCCGTTCCAGCACCGGAAGGGGAGCTGGCAGATGCTGCTTCAGGGAGCCGTGAACCACAACCGCGTTCTGGGCCTGGCCGAAAGCCAGTCTTCCCTGGGTGTGGCTACTTCCCGCACGGGCCATGGATTTACGCAAAACATTGTCGGACTGCCGGCCGTACAGGTCATGGCCTTTGACTACTTATATGATGCGCAGGGAAAGATCGTGAATGGTCCGGACGGGCTGCCTGCCCGGGGAGCGCTGAAGCCCTATGGTTCGGCCTACCATAAATACTCTGCCGGCTGGGTGAATGACCTTTCCTGGAACCGGTTCCGGTTTTCCTTTTTG
>DATAGL010000811.1:0-1728 GCA_036263755.1 Chitinophagaceae bacterium
CTGCACTTTTGCTCAACTGCCTGTTTGCAGCTCATCAAACTCCCTCCGCATATGTGGACCGAAGCCAATAACACGCTCTACCGCAAATTCGAATTCAGGAATTTCACCGAAGCGTTTGCATTCATGACCCGCGTAGCAGAACTGGCCGAAGAACAGGACCACCATCCCTTATGGACCAATGCTTATAATACCGTGGAAATCTGGTTGTCGAGCCACGATGCCGATGATGTGGTGACCGAGCGTGACTGGAAACTGGCACGTTCCATCGACCGGCTGATCGCTGCCGAATAAGAGCGCTTTTACCGTGCGGTGGTCAGGTTCCAGTAAGTGAATGGAATTTGCCAGCTGCCGGGAAAAAGTTTCGCGCAAAGGGAACAGAAAAACAGGGTTTGTAAGTTATTTCTTTACTGGACTGTTACCATTCAATAAAGGAATCGCCCATAACTCTGTTTCTCCCTTGTTCCTCTGCGCGAAGTTCATCAACTCACTGCTTGCGCCTGCGCTTCAGCAGCACCGTGGCATTCGTGCGCATATCCGCGCTGAACCGCACTTCCCAGCGCTGGGCTCCGTCCTGGATGATAAGCAGGCCGGTATTCGGCGGAATGGTACCCAGGTTCTCTGCCACCAGCGTCAGCGTGAACGTTTCACCGGCGGTGGCCGGAAGGGCAATGGTACGCCGCGTGGCGGCCGCCATCAGTTTGCTCCGCTCAATGATGTTTTGTCCGTTGAGGAATACGGAAATGGTATCGCCATCCACTACCCCGTTATCATAAAAGGAAAGGGTCAGGCTGTCCGAGCTGACTTCCACTGTTTGCGTCAGCGTATTGGCCCGGGAAGTAAGCGGCGGCAGTGAGGCTGGAGCAGTTGCAGTGGATGGAACGCTCTTTTCCGCCGCCGCTGCGGGTTTGGGCTGTGGAGCGATGGCCCCTGGTGTTTCAGTTTTTTTGTTGTTGCGGTCGGGTACGGCAGCAGTATTTGCCGGTTCCTGTAGCGCTGTTTGCCGAAGAATACCCAGTTCGGTGAGGTGTGCGATCAGCGGTGAGCGGCTGCTGTCGGTAGTTTTGCCCAGCTTCATTTCACCGCCGGTTGCATAAAATTTCCGGGTCTGGTTGGTTTTCCAGCTGCCTTTGGCGGAGCGCAGGGTATCGAGCCCTTCCGGAAGCGGAATGGTGATGGTGCGGCCTACGCCTTTATCGGGACGCTGGGGAAAATTATGGGCCAGGATCTTTTCATCTTCAATCACAAGCTCATGCCGGCGTTTTTCAGCGCGCACTTTGCGGATGCTGTAATAGAACGTATCGTTGGCCACAAAAGTGGTATAGGCATAACCGGTGATCACTCCTTTGTATTCGCTGAGGCCGATTTCGTAGTGATGCGTGGTGCGGGCACTGTCGTTGACAAGCGACCCGGCATAAATACCGCTGATGTGCTGGGCGGAGGCGGCCAAGGAACAGGCCAGGGTCAGGAGGAGAAAGAGGTGTTTCATAGCGGACAGGAAATTGGATTCTATAATGCAAAGTAAGCGAATTTATTGTCTGCGCCTAGTATGGGCTTTCGTATCCATACAGCAGCAGCCACTGAAAGAGGCATAAAAAAGGCCCTGCGGGAGCTGGGCCTTTTTTATGCTATAATCAGAGGGAATTTATTTGTCGTCCTTTTTTATTTTGGTGCCGTCTTCATCGCTCTTGATTTTCGTGCCGTCGGCTTTCTTGATCTTCAGGTCACCGT
>DATAGL010000812.1:0-7459 GCA_036263755.1 Chitinophagaceae bacterium
GTGGGTATTGGCGTAAAGGACCATGATGGCCGCTGGGTGTTGCTGAACGGCAACCAGACTGCTGTACTGGCCTTCAACTACATGATCGAAAGCCGACGCGAGAAAGGAGTTGCACAGCCCAACGATATGGTGGTAAAAACCATTGTGACCACCGATATGATTGATGTAATTGCCGAGCGCAACAAGATCCGGTGCTACAATGTGCTCACCGGTTTCAAATGGATCGCGGAACTGATTAAAGAAAAAGAAGCAGCGGAAAATTACGTGATCGGAGGAGAGGAAAGCTATGGACTCATGATCGGTGCGCAGCTGCGGGATAAGGATGCGATTTCTGCCGTAGCCCTGCTTTGTGAGATGGCCGCGTATGAAAAGTCAAAAGGCCGCAGCCTGTATTCCAAACTGATCGACCTGTATGTGCAGTACGGCTTTTACCAGGAACACCTGATTTCCATCACCAAAAAAGGACGCGACGGCCAGCAGCAGATCGCTGATATGATGGAGCAGTTCCGTAACAATCCGCCGCAGGCCCTGGCCGGCAGTGCGGTTACGGCATTGCTCGATTACGAAAAGCGGGTGCGCACGGAATTACCTTCCGGCAATGCTTCGCCCCTGGATCTGCCCAAAAGCAATGTGTTGCAATTCCTGACTGCCGATGGCACGAAAGTCAGTGCCCGTCCTTCCGGGACAGAGCCCAAGATCAAGTTTTATTTTTCGGTGAACGAGCCGCTGGCCGGACCGGCAGAGTACGAAGCCGTACAGGCCCGCCTGCGCGAAAAAATAGATACCATTATCCGTGACCTGAAACTGACCTAGTTTACTAACACCCCAGTATACAAGTTGATCGGTTGATCAGTTGATAGGAGGCCGCTTTGGCAAATCTTATCACCGAAACAACGGATCAACTTTTTCTTTTTTTAGCGGAAGCGGAAAGGGAATGGTAGCTGCGTCATCCGTTTTCATCAGCGTTACCGGTGATAAAAAAAAGAGTGCTCCGTGGAGCACTTCCTCTTGTAGGCGGATGGTCTTAATATGTTGGAGTTATTTCGATCGGTTGGTAGCACAAAGTAACGGCGGATCGGGCAACCTTCCCTAACCTTATCGACCAACCGGGTAATTCCGGCGACGGGGCCTTTAATCCTGCCTGCCGGAGTGCAGGCCGGGTATGATGGCAGGCACCTTTTCCCGGTACCGCAGGTAATCGGCGCCGAATTCCGCCACCAGCTTTTCCTCCTCAAACCGGATTGCGAACAGGGTATAGGCGGTTATAATCAGGTTCGAAAGCAAGAAAGACAGGTAGGGCAGAAGCAGGAAAGCACCCCAGATGGCGGCAAAAGTACCCAGGTAAAGCGGGTGCCGCACATAGCGGTGCAGGCCGGTAACCAGGAGCGTATTGCCGCTTTTTACGGGGTTTTCGAATATCGTCATCAGCCCGCTCAGCTGGAGAAAATAGCGGCGGATGCAAAGACCCATCACAACCAGGCCCGCACCACCCAGTAATACTCCGCCCGCAAGGGACAATCCATTACCCGCAAAAAGCAGGGGGGTGGGAAGCCACAGCTGGTATGCAATAACGGCTACAAGGGACAGGAAGGCGAACACGGTATAAAACAGCCGGTACCGCCGGAAGTACCGGGGATATTGCCCGGCGATCCACGCCTTCACGCGCCTCGCTGCCAGCAAACTGTGCAAGGCACCGTAGGCGATCCATAAACCTGCCAGTAACCAGTGTCCATCCATTTTCTAAAAATAGCGAAGCTGGTGTCCTCCCGCAAAATTGATGCAGTTTATCTTTGCGCCATGAGAAAATTTGAAGACAGTTACCGGCACAAAGGACTGCGTAAAAAGCTGGTAACGATCGTACGTGAAAAAGGAATCACCAACGAAAAAGTACTGGCCGCCCTTGAAAACATTCCCCGTCATTTCTTTCTGGACTCCGCATTCGATGAAGTAGCTTATGAAGACAAGGCCTTTCCCATTGCCGAAGGACAAACCATTTCCCAACCCTACACGGTAGCTTACCAGACCCAGCTGCTGGAGGTCAAACCTTTTGATAAAGTGCTTGAAATCGGGACGGGCTCCGCTTACCAGGCCTCCGTACTGGCCGAGCTGGACGCCCGCGTATTTACCATCGAACGGCAGAAAAAACTCTTCGAACAAAATAAAAAGTTTGACTACCTGCGCCGCTACCCGAACATTAAATTCTTTTATGGCGACGGATATGAAGGCCTCCCAACCTATGCACCTTTTGATAAGGTACTGATTACGGCCGCCGCACCTTTTATTCCCCCGAAGCTGGTAGCGCAGATGAAACCCGGTGGCATGATGGTGATCCCGGTGGGGGAGGGTGATGTGCAGGTAATGAAGCGGCTGATTAAGAATACGGACGGCTCCCTGAAGGAAGAAATCTTTGACCGCTTTTCTTTTGTGCCGATGCTCGGCGGCCGCAACGAATAAAGGGCGTTGGTCAATTCAGCCGTATCTTATTATCTTTCTGTATTCATTGACTGCTTATGCGCATTGTTCCGTTTATTGTTTCCCTCCTCCTTACACTGGCCCTCGTTTTTGCATTGAACTGGCGCTGGGGCCCTGTACCTGCGGTGGGCGCCTTCCTCAGCCCGCAGCAGGGTTTCTGGCAGAACACTGAAAGCCGTGATGCATCATTCGGCGGAACGCTCCGGTTGCCCGGCCTTAAAGGAAATGCACAGGTGTATTTTGATGAGCGGCTGGTACCGCACGTATTTGCCGAGCAGGATGCAGATGCTTACTATATTCAGGGATACCTTCATGCCCGTTTCCGCCTCTGGCAGATGGAGTTCCAGACCCTTGCCGCCGCCGGCCGGGTGTCGGAAGTGCTGGGTGCCGATGAGCGGTTCCTCCGGTTCGACCGCGACCAGCGGCGGCTGGGTATGGTGTTCGCCGCTGAAAATGCGGAATCGGCCATGAACAGCGACGTTGTGCACAAGCCTTTCTTTGATGCCTATACCGCCGGGGTGAATGCTTATATCAACAATCTTACAGTTAAAGATCTCCCCGTTGAATATAAACTGCTGGGATACCAGCCCGAGCGCTGGAGCAATTTAAAAACGGCACTGCTGCTCAAAATGATGGCTAAAGACCTCGCCGGTTTTGAGCGCGACCTGGAATTTACCAATATGCAGTCGGCCTTTACCGAGCAGGAAATGCGGGTCCTGTTTGCCCAGGTGCCCGATTCCCTGATCCCCATCATCCCGCAGGGTACAGTCTTCAACGCACCGGGCGTAGTGCCGGTCAAACCGGCTTCCGCCGATTCCCTTTATTTCCGCTGGGATACAGCCGGCCGCAGGGACACGCCCCGCATTCCGCCGGTGGACGAAGGGACTAAGCCGGACCGGAATAACGGCAGCAACAACTGGGCGGTCAGCGGCACCCGCACCGCCTCCGGTGCGCCGATCCTGTGCAACGACCCGCACCTCCGGCTGACCCTGCCGGCTATCTGGTACGAGCTGCAGCTTACCACGCCCAATATGAATGTATACGGGGTTTCCCTTCCAGGCGCCCCCAGTATCATTATCGGCTTCAACGACAGCATTGCCTTCGGCGTGACCAATGCCCAGCGGGATGTAAAGGACCATTACCGCATCCGTTTTAAAGACAACACGCGGAAGGAATACTGGTACAACGGGCAATGGGAACCCGCCCGGCAACGTATGGAAGAGATCCGGGTAAAAGGGGGCTCTACGTTTTACGATACGGTTTCATACACCGTATTCGGGCCCGTTCAATACGATGCATCTTTCACACATGAGCTCTCCGGCGGTGATGCCATTGCCACCCGCTGGGTGGCACACGACCCATCCAATGAAGGGGCCGTGTTCCTGCAACTGAACAAGGCAAGGAATTATGCCGAATACCTCAATGCCATCAAAGGATTCAATTCACCCGGCCAGAACATGGTCTTTGCTTCCAAGAGCGGGGATATCGCCCTTTGGCAGCAGGGTCGGTTCCCGGCCCAGTGGACGGGGCAGGGCCAGTACATCATGCCTGGCGAAGACACCACCTACGCCTGGCAGGGATTCATTCCCCAGGAAGAAAACCCGCATGTCCTGAACCCGGCCGAAGGATTTATCCAGAGCGCCAACCAGCGGCCGGTAGATACCAGTTATCCCTATTATATACCCGGCAATTATATCACCGCCCGCGGTATTACAGCATACCGCAAACTTTCCGCCCTGCAGGGAGTAACCCCCGATGATATGATGCAGCTTCAGCTCGACAATTTCAGCAGCCTGGCAGAGGATGCGGTTCCTCTTCTTTTAAAAAATATACGGACCGAAGGACTGGATCAGCCGGCGCAACGCTACCTGGACCAATTGAGGTCCTGGGATTTTCGCGTAGAAGCAAAATCGGTAACCCCCACCATTTATCAGGCCTGGCTGGACAGCCTGGAAAGCGTAATCTGGTCGGATGAGCTCAACCGCGTTGAGGGACCAGTGGCCCGGCCGGATGAGCAGATCTTAATAGAATTGCTGCTGCGCGATTCGGCCAGCCGGTACATTGACGATATTACCACCAGCCAGCAGGAAACCCTGCCGGAACAGGTAACCAAAGCGTTTCAGCTGGCGTTTGCCGGCCTGCGCAAGGAAGAGACTACAAATGGATTGGTCTGGTGGAAGCACAAAGGCTTCAGCGTGCAGCACCTGTTGGGGTCAGCAGTCAAACCTTTCGGCAGCCCGGTCAAGGAAGTGAGCGGCTGGGGCAACGTGCTCAATGCCATTACCGCCACCAATGGCCCCAGCTGGCGTATGATCGTACACCTGACCCCGCAAACCGAGGCCTGGGGCATTTACCCCGCCGGGCAAAACGGGAACCCTGGCAGCCGGTTCTACGATTCCTTTATTGATACCTGGGTGGCCGGAAAATACTACCCCCTGTGGCTGATGAAAAGGGAAGAAGCGCGCGACCGCCGGGTAAAGTGGACCCTGAACTTATTACCCGCCTAAAATTTTTTCATGAAATTTCTGCTTTCCCTGTTGCTGACCGCTGCCCTGGCCTTTGTTGCCGGATTGTTTCTGCCCTGGTGGAGCCTGGCCATTGCTGCCTTTGCCGTAGCGCTGTTGCTCCCGCAGTCGCTAGGCCGCAGTTTCCTTTCAGGTTTTCTCGCCCTTTTCCTGCTGTGGACCGGGCTCGCGCTGCTGCGCGATTTGCCCAACGACAGCATCCTTAGCCGCCGGGTGGCCGACCTTTTTTACCTAGGCGGGAACTCGGCATTGCTGGTTCTGGTGACCGGCCTGATCGGAGGACTGGTTTCCGGATTTTCCGCCATGACCGGAACTTCGCTGCGTCCGGTAAAAAAGGCGCGTCGCTATTGAAAACATCGTTTTTTAGGTTTACCCTTCCGGCAGAAAGTCCGGAATCCTGTTTATTTTATTCACCGCAGAAATGGTGTGTTTGAAACAGATGTTCTGCAGTTTCAATACCTTCGTGGCTCTTAACCAATCAACCAATAGCTATGGCAATGTCTACTTCTGCAACGATCCAGCCTGTTCAGCCGGTTACCCAAAAAGAGCTGCCTTCCGACCCGCTTTCTTCCCTGCTCAGTATGCTGGTGCTTACGGTTTATGCCGGACAGAAATCCAGGAAGCAGCTCCGCCGTGTGCGTCGTAAAATGGCTTTTCTCCTCGTAAAGCAAAAGCTGCGCAGCCTGTTCACCCCAAAGCCGGCCCTAGAGCGCAATATGCTGATCTATATCCTGCTGGGCGTGCTGGTCCTGGCCCTGCTGATTGTCAGCCCCATCGCCGCGCTGATCCTCGCCATCATCGGCCTGATCCTGATCCTGACCGGTACGATTTAAACAATACTTTACGAAGTGTACCGCCCGGTTGCCGTACCTTTGCGCCGTTACGAAATTTTGTTCACCCTGCAAGTGCCGGTCCTGATTTTGTCAGGACCGGTATTCCGCAGCCAGCGGAATAATCTTAAAATTTCATTATGGCCTTATTACACAACCGGGTGTCCCAGAAGGAGCTGCGGGAACGGCTGATGGCCGAGACCGAGCCGCGCACCACCATTTCATTTTACAAATATTTTCCCATTGCCGATCCGAAGTCATTTCGCGACGAGCTCTATGCACAACTGGCCGCCTTCAAAGTGTTTGGACGGATCTATGTTGCAGCCGAAGGGATCAATGCCCAGGTGAGCGTACCGGCAAGTCATTTTGAGGCATTCCGTAACTACCTTTATTCCATTCCACCCCTTCAGGGCATCCGGCTGAATATTGCGGTAGATGACGACGGGAAATCGTTCTGGGTATTGAAGATCAAAGTGCGGGACAAGATCGTGGCCGACGGAATCGAGGACCCTACGTTCAATATGGAAAACCGGGGCCGCTATGTGAACGCCGAAGAGTTCAACCGGCTGACCGAAGACCCCGGCACTATTGTGGTGGACATGCGCAATCACTACGAATATGAAGTCGGTCATTTTGCGGGTGCCCGGGAAGTGCCCTCCGATACTTTCCGCGACCAGCTCCCGATGGCTGCCGACATGCTGCAAGACGACCGCGACAAGAATATCATTATGTACTGCACCGGAGGAATCCGCTGTGAAAAAGCCAGTGCCTACCTGCTCCACAAAGGATTCCATAATGTATTTCACCTGGAAGGCGGCATTATCCATTATGCCCACCAGGCAAAGGAAAAAGGCCTGCCGAATAAATTTATCGGGAAGAACTTCGTGTTCGATAACCGCATGGGGGAGCGGATTACAAACGACATCATTGCGCATTGTCACCAGTGCGGGCAACCGGCCGACACCCATGTAAACTGTGTCAATGAAGGCTGTCACCTTCTGTTTATCCAGTGCGAGCACTGCAAAGTGCAATACGAAGGCTGCTGTTCTGCGGAATGCCAGGAAGTGATTCACCTGCCGGCAGCGGAACAGGAACGGCTGCGGAAAGGAAAAGAAAAAGAACGGAACGTGTTCAATAAAAGCAAAAGGAGGCTTCGTCCCAAACTGAGTGAATTAAAAAAGGATGCATAAGCATCCTTTTTTTTATGCTTTATGGAAAACAACAACAGCACCTTATCTTGTCACCAACAACCAACATATGTTCTTCCGACTGCTGCTTTCACTCCTGATCCTGGCCCTGTTTGCCTGTAAGAATGAAAACCGGGTCAGCCGGTACCTCAACCCGGAAGTATTGCCCCAGCAGGTATTTACCATTCAAAACAACCAGGACACCGTGCTGACCACTGCCGGCGGCGCTCTCCTGAAAATCGACAGGGGCACGTTTGACGGGGAGGCTACGCAACTGGAGGTCCGGGAAGCATACAGCATTTCCGATATCGTTCAGTCCGGGTTATTGACGGAATCCAACGGCCAGCCCTTATCCAGCGGAGGAATGATCTACATCAACGGAACGGGAGGTGAGCGGCTGCGGTTCAATAAGTCCGCCTCGGTCTCGGTCCCGACGGAATACCTC
>DATAGL010000813.1:0-5652 GCA_036263755.1 Chitinophagaceae bacterium
ACCGGGCGCCGTCCGGGGCTGTGTATGACCGCACCGGTACGTATGCCGACACGGTGCGCTACTCCTCGGGCTGCGACAGCCTCATTACCACCATCCGGCTGACCATTCACCCGGTAACCGTAACCACCGAACGAAAAACGATCTGCACCGGCGGGAGCTATACCCTGCCTTCGGGCACCGTAGTGCGCCAGGGCGGTACCTATACCAGCAAGCTCCTATCCCGCGCGGGCTGCGACAGCACGGTCATTACTGAGCTGACCGTCGCCCCCGCCCTGCTGACCACGGTGACGGCAGCCATCTGCGCCGGCAGCAGCTATACCCTTCCGACCGGACGCACCGTACAAACGGGCGGCACGTACGTGGAAACGGTCCGGAGCACCGGCGGCTGCGACAGCACGGTGACGGTACACCTCACGGTACGCCCGCAGCCCCGCACGACGGTACGGGCCTCCATCTGCTCCGGTGCCACCTATACCCTGCCGTCGGGGCGGGTGGTGAGCGCAGCCGGCATCTATGCCGAAACGCTGACCACCGCGGAAGGCTGCGACAGCGTGGTGACTACGGAACTGGCCGTTCAGCCGCTGCTGCGCAGCAGCGTCACCGCTACAATCTGTTCCGGTGCGTACTATACCCTGCCTTCGGGCCGCCGCGCGACCACAGCGGGAACGCACCTTGATACGCTTCGCTACCGCACGGGCTGCGACAGCGTGATCACGACGCTGAACCTGATCGTTACCCCGCGCAGCAGCGGCATCACCCCGGGCCGCCGGGCCGTATGCGCCGGCGACACCACCCGCCTCACCCTGCACGGCGGCGACCGCTATACCTGGCTGCTTCCGGGCTACACGCCGGGTGCCGGTCCCGCCAGCATCGTGGTGCGCGCCAACGTCACCAGCACGTACAGCGCCATCATTCACAACGCCGCCTGCGCCCTCGATGATACCGTGTACGTAACCGTTACCGCGAACCCGCTCCCGGTGCCCGTGGTGGAAAAATCCAACGACGTGAACTGCACGCTCGGCATCGCCCGGCTGCGGGCCTCCGGCGGCCTGCGCTACCAGTGGACGCCGGCCGAATCCCTCGACCGCGCCGACATACCCAACCCCATGGCCACGCCGGACGCCACCACTGTGTATACCGTGCGCGTTACCTCCGATAAAGGCTGTACGGCCGAAGGCCAGGTGGAAGTGCAGCGGCTTCCGGGTCCCGGCATGTTCGAGCTGCCCAATGCCTACACGCCCAATGGCGACGGCAAGAATGACTGCTTTGGCGTGCAGACCTGGGGCAAGGTGACGAACCTGAAATTCACGGTCTTTTCCCGCTGGGGCGAGGTGCTGTTCGAAACCACCGACCCGCGCATTTGCTGGAACGGGATCTATAAAGGAAAGGCCCTGCCCACCGGGGTGTATGTATACGTGATTGAAGCCACCACGCAATGCGGGCCGGTGCGGCGAAAAGGAACGATCACGCTGATCCGGTAGGGAATGGTGAACAGACGAACAAGGATTGAAGAAGGCTGAAGTGGTGACTAAGAGAAATATTCAATAAGCAATATTCAATACGCAAGGCTCAAATGGGACGTATATTCCCTTTGCGCCTTTGCGTTTCATTGCGTCTTTGCGTGCAACCTGCCGCTGGAAGCGGAATGTCGAACAAGGAATAACGATGGAAGAATAGCGAAGGACGGCTACATCGTACATCGTAAATCGCACATCGCTTACCGTGCAAACCGGATGATTTCTTCCAGGTAATTGCGGTCATTGGAGAGCCGGGGCACCTTATGCTGGCCGCCGAGCTTTCCTTTTTCCGACAGCCAGGCCGTAAACGTACCGCGCGGAACGGCATGTACCACGGGCAGGCGCAGGGCAATGTCCTTATGGCGCTTGGCTTCGTAGTCGCTGTTCGTTTGCTGCAGGGCCTTGTCCATCACCCGCACGAAGCCGTCGAGGCTTTCGGGTGTGCGGTCGAACTCGATCAGCCATTCGTGGGCGCCGTTGCCTTCATCGGAGAAGTACACCGGGGCGGCCGTATAATCCGACACGCTGGCGCCGGTGGCGGTGCAGGCCTCGGCAATGGCCCGGTCGGTATTGTCCACGATCACCTCTTCCCCGAACGCATTGATGTAATGCTTCAGGCGGCCGGACACCTTCACCCGGAAGGGATGGCGGCAGGTGAACTGGATGGTATCGCCGATGACATAGCGCCAGAGTCCCCCGTTGGTGGTAATGACCAGCGCATAGTTTTTCCCTACTTCCACTTCATCGAGCTGGATCGTTTGGGGATCGTCCTTGCCCCATTCTTCCAGGGGCAGGAATTCGTAAAAGATGCCGTGGTCGCACATGAGCAGCATGCCTTCGGCGGTGATGTCGTCCTGGGCAGCGAAGAACCCTTCCGAGGCATTGTACATCTCGAGGTAGTTGATGGGCGCACCGATGAGCTTTTCGAACTGCTGCCGGTACGGCACAAACGAAACGCCGCCATGCAGGTACAGCTCCAGGCTCGGCCAGACTTCTTTTATATTCTGCTTGCCGGTGATCTCCAGGATCCGCTTCAGCAGCACAATGAGCCAGGTAGGCACACCGGCCATCGAGGTTACGTTTTCTTTGATGGTGGCTTCGGCCAGCTTTTCGAGCTTTGCTTCCCACTCGTCCATAAGGGCGATGGAGAGGTCGGGCGTGCGCAGCCAGTGGCCCCAGAAAGGAGAGTTCTGCAGCACCACGGCACTGAGGTCGCCGTAATGCACCTGGTCGTTCACCTGGTTGATCTGGTGCGAGCCGCCGATCACCAGGCCTTTGCCGGTCAGCAGGTCGCTGTCGGGGTGCGTGGCATAATAAAAAGACAGCACGTCCTTCGAGGCCCGGTAATGATTTTCCTTGAGGCTTTCGTCGGAAATGGGAATGAACTTGCTTTTGTCGGAAGTGGTGCCGCTGCTTTTGGCAAACCAGGTAACGGGCGTATTCCAGAGCTCGTTCTCCTCACCCTGCATCATCCGCTCGATATAGGGTTTCAGGCTGTCATAATCCTGCAGGGGAACGGCCTTCTTGTACTCTTCCAGCGACTGGATGGAAGAAAAGCCATGCCGGCGGCCGAACTGCGTATACTGCCCGGAAGCCAGGAGGTCCTGCCACACGGCAAACTGGGTAGACAGCGGGTCAGAGACCCATTGTTCAATGGACCACAGGCGCATGCGGGCAAGACGGGATATGGCAGGGCTCAGAAGTTTCATACGCGGGGCAAGTTAAGGCCTTTTGATTACAGGCGGTGGCGAAGGGAAGACGGATGCGGGAACGGGGCATTGATCCTTTTACGTTTTCGGGTCACGTCCCTATTCCCCAATCTGCACTCCTGCTCGCTCTTCCTAACCTATAAAAATTTCAAGCCAGCCCCGGCCGGTAGCCCCTTCGGCAAAATGGGAGATGGCAGAACGGTTGGAAAGAAAATGAAAAATAAAGGGGAGACCCTAAGCGTCCACGCTGTTCTCTTTTGCCCGCAGCTGCTGCAGTACCCTGCTCAGGCAATCATGCAGCGCTTCGAGGGTTTCGGCGCGGTCAAGTTGCCCCGATAAGGCACGAAATTCTTCGTCATGCGTATCTGCCGCATAATGGCGCAGGGTGCGCCGCAATTCGTCTATGGAATGCCGGAACTCTTTGGATTGACCTTCTTCTTCCCCGCTGCCTGTGCCCGGGGACGCGTCCGGCCGGCCCCTGTTTCCCCGGATCCGCTCAATCCATTGAATGCCGTTCTCCACCGACCAGATCATGTTGCTGGTCAGCAGCTGCTGGGACTCGGGGTCTTCCAGGAGGTAGTCTTTGCGGCGCAGCTCGAAGTTCCGGCCGAGGTACAGGCGTTTGACCTGGTCGTCGGCGGCGAGCTCTTCCGCAGAGCCGTGCCGGAAGATCTTTCCTTCAATGAGCAGGTAGGCCCGGTCGCAGATAGAGAGGGTTTCGGTTACGTTGTGATCGGTGATGAGGATGCCGATGTTTTTGAGCTTCAGCCGGGCCACGATGCCCTGGATATCTTCCACGGCAATGGGATCGATGCCGGCGAAGGGTTCGTCGAGCAGGATGAACTTAGGGTCCACGGCCAGGGCGCGGGCGATCTCGGTCCGGCGGCGCTCCCCGCCGGAGAGCACGTCTCCGGGGCTTTTGCGCACGTGGGTGAGGCGGAACTCCTCGAGCAGGCTTTCAAGCTTTGCCTTTTGCTCCCGGCGCGTGAGCGTGGTCATTTCCAGTACGGCCGAGATGTTGTCCTCCACGCTCAGCTTACGGAAGATGGAGGCTTCCTGCGGCAGGTAGCCGATGCCCATCCGGGCCCGTTTGTACATGGGCTCCCGGGTGATGTCGCGGTCGTTGAGGAATACGCTGCCTTCATCGGGTTTGATCAGGCCCACCACCATGTAAAAAGTGGTGGTCTTGCCCGCACCGTTGGGCCCCAGCAGGCCTACGATTTCCCCCTGCTGCAGCTGCACCGACACATGGTTCACCACGGTGCGCTGGCGGTACCGCTTCACGAGTTCACTGGTATGGATGGTAATGCTCAAGTCGAAGTTTCGCCAAAAATAAGGTAAAAGCACCCGTGGCAAGGGCAAACGCTTTTGCAATTCTGTTAAGGGCGTGCTAGATTTGCACCCCGAATGGACCGGGGCCTGCCGCTAGCCGCCTGCCCTGTTAAACCAACCTATTACCGTGAAAGTTATCGATCATATCAACCAGTCGAAAGGCACGCTGGTCTCTTTTGAAATCCTGCCCCCGCTGAAAGGAAAAGGCATCAATGCTCTCTGGGAACACCTGGATCCCCTGATGGAATTCAAGCCGGCCTTCATCAACGTTACCTACCACCGCAGCGAGAGCATGTTCAAGCGCAAGACCGACGGCACCTTCGACAAGGTGGAAGTGCGCAAGCGCCCGGGCACGGTAGGCATCTGCGCCGCCGTGAAGAACCGCTACGCGGTGGATGCGGTGGCCCACCTCATCTGCGGCGGCTTTACGAAGCAGGAAACCGAAGACGCCCTGATCGACCTGAACTTCCTCGGCATCGACAACGTGCTGGTGCTGCGCGGCGACGCCCCGAAGAACGAAAGCTTTTTCGAGGCGGAACCCGGAGGCCACCGCTATGCCATCGACCTGCTCCAGCAGGTGACCAACATGAACAACGGCATTTACATCGAGGAAGACCTGAAGAACGCCGTGAAAACAAATTTCTGCATCGGCGTGGCCGGCTACCCCGAAAAGCATTTCGAAGCCCCCAACATGCAGACCGACCTCCTGTACCTCAAGGCAAAGGTGGATGCCGGCGCCGAGTACATCGTCACCCAGATGTTCTTCAACAACCAGAAATATTTCGAGTACGCGAAGCTGTGCAAGGAAGCCGGCATCAACGTACCCATCATACCGGGCCTGAAGCCTATCACCTCCAAGAAGCAGCTCACCGTGCTGCCCCGCACCTTCCATGTGGACCTGCCCGAGGAGCTCTCCACCGAGATCCTCAAGGCCAAGACCGATGCGGATGTGGAGACCATCGGCACCGAATGGCTCCTGCACCAGTCCAGAGGCCTGAAGGAAGCCGGCGTACCCGTCGTGCATTACTACACGCTGGGCAAGCCGAAGGTGATTGCGAGCGTGGTGAAGGCGCTGCTGTAGTGAACGTAGGGAT
>DATAGL010000814.1:0-5930 GCA_036263755.1 Chitinophagaceae bacterium
AGATCGGCGGCGAGGTGCGCCGCTACAGCAGCCTGCGGCGGCAGATCCCGGAGATCACCGAAAGAATGCTGATCCGGGAGCTGAAAAGCCTGGCCGAAGAAGGACTGCTGGAAAAGAAATCCTTCGGGGAAGTACCGCCCCGGGTGGAGTATTCGCTGACGGAAAAAGGGCGGCTGGCCCTGAAGCTGGTCGACCAGCTGGCCTGCTTCGGGGCGCAGCTTGCCGAAGAACAGGCGCCTGTCAGCGCACCTGCTTCCTGATTATTCTCTAAATTATTTATACCGCACATGAAAGCCGCCAGCAGCGCTGAACTCAAAGCCGCCCTCAAGGGGCGCACCCCGGCGCAGCTTACAGAGATTTGCCTGCGCCTGGCCCGGTTCAAAAAGGAAAACAAGGAATTGCTGACCTACCTCCTCTTTGAGGCCGACGACCTGGAGGCCTACCTGCGTACCGTGCGGGAGGAGATTGCCGAAGGCTTCATCGGCCTGAACCGGACCACGCCGTATTTTACCAAAAAGGGATTGCGGAAAATCCTCCGCGTCACCAACAAATACATCCGTTATACCGGTTCCAAAACGGCCGAAGCCGAGCTGCTGATCTTTTTCTGCCAGCAGATACGCACCCAGGGCATCCCGCTGCGCCGCAGCACCGTGCTGCAGAACCTCTACGACGGGCAGCTGAAAAAAGCAAGGGCCGCCGTTGCTGCGCTCCATGAAGACCTTCAATATGAATACATGTCTGCGCTGGAGCTGCTGGAAGAGCGGTCGGAGTGAATGGGTCAATGGGTGAATGGGTGAATCTGTAGGTGAATGTGCAAATATGCAGATGTGCGAATGTGCGGATTGACGATTGACGATTGACGATTGACGATTGACGATTGACGAAATAATTTGGAGCTACTGAAGTTACAAAATATCCTCTGCGTCTTTGCGTGCCTTCGCGCCTTTGCGTGAAACCTTATCTGCGCAATCACCGCCCATCAGCGCCATCTGTGATTTATTTGTGCCATCTGTGATTACAAGACAAAAGCCTTCCTTGCGGAAGGCTTTTGCCCGTTTTGGTTGTTGGTTCGTACGGTGGTGATGACCGTTATTACTTAGCTGATTTCTGGTAGGTTTCCCACTGGTTGCCTGTAGATTTCAGGACCAGGGTCTGGTCGGCGTTCTCCAGGGTCACGAAGTAGGAAACACCTTCTTCGCTGGACACTTCAAACAGTCCGGAGATCCAGTGCTGGCTGAAGTCGCGCTTCAGGGCCGACTGCAGTACGATCGGCAGTTGCAGCGAAGTCAGGTTGCGGGTTACCGCCATAAAGCGGCCGTCGCGGTTGTAGTAGGCCGTAGCATGCTGACCGTTCAGCAGGAACTGCGCCTTGTAGAAGTTGTCACCGGAAGTCCAGGCAACATCCTGTGCGTTCTTGAAGTCAGCGTTGAAATTGCGCAGTACTGCGGGCACTACTTTGTCGTCATTGGTTTGGTTGGCCTGGCCGAGCAGCGAGGCGAAAAGGGCGAGGGTGATGAGGATAAGTTTCATAACAGAGTATTTAGTTTTTTGTTTTTTTGTTTCTGTTGACGCCGCAAACCTAGCACTGTATTGCTGTTCCTGCAATGTCAAAGGGCATGAACCGTTGTTCCGGTATGATCAGCAGGGCGAATCGCGGAATGAAGCGAAGGCCATTCCGGAGCGGAAAGCGCAAAAGAGGGAGATAATTGCGGACTTTAAGGGTGGAGAGTGCAGCTGATTTAGAAGTTAAGAGAGAATAAGCAATATTCAATGCTCAATGCTCAATGCTCAATATGCAAGTGCAGGGAACAAGGTCCAACCACAAACCACAAACTACAAACCTTAAACTTTCACCGCACCAGCGTCAGCGTTCCCTTCATCAGACTGTTGTCTTCGCGGAAGCGCACCAGGTAAACATATACGCCGGAAGGCTGCGGAACACCCCTTACGGTTCCGTCCCAGGCTTTCCCGGCCGATCGGGCATGAAACACGAGCTGGCCGAACCGGTTGAACACCCGCACTTCGGCTTCCAGGGTCGGATCGAGGAAAGGCACGCTCCAGGTGTCGTTGCGCCCGTCGCCGTTGGGTGTAAAGGCATTCGGGATCAGTAGCTTCTCCAGCACCCGCACCTGTACGCTGTCGGATGCCGAGCAGCCCCAGGGCGAAGTGGCCGTCAGCGTATAACGGGTATCGGACTGCGGCTTCAGACGGGGCTGCAGCAGCGTTGGGTTTTCAAGGTAGGTACCCGGTGTCCACAGGTAGGTAAGGGACTCTCCCTGGGCGGAGCCGGCCAGAAAGGTGGAGCGCCCCAGGATGATGCTGCGGTCCGGACCGGCATCCACTACCGGGCGGGGGTGAATATTGATGTCGATGGCGTCCGAAGCAATGCGGCAGGCCGTATTGCCCAGATTGTTTTCTTCCACCACGGTCATGCGGTACCGGTAAGCGCCGGGGCCCGTGGGGTTGCGCTGGTAAGTAGGTCCAGTGGCACCGGGGATATCGGTCCAGGGTCCCCCGTTCTCGCTGAGCTGCCACTGGTAGCGGGGCTGGGTATAGTCGGCCGACACGGCGGAGGTAAAGCGGTACGTGGTGTTGTCCGGGTGGCAGGCATCAACCGGCGGTACCGCCCCTTCGATGCGGGCAGTGACCGGCGGGCCGCAGGGACGAAAGGTGATATCGTCCAGCCCGAGGTCGTTGCCGTTTCCTCCAGGCGCATTGTTGGTGATGCGCAGCACAATACGGGCCTCATTGGCCGGTGTGGCGAAATAAAAACCGTATTGCTTCCAGGTAGGTGTGGGCGTACTGGAGATGTCGCCGGTCTGGTACTCCTGCAGCACGGTGCCGTCGGGCAATTCGATCCGGAACGTTACGTTGGGCCGGATGCCCGAGCGGTTGAGTACGTTGATCACCCATGCGGCAAACTCGTAGGTAGTGCCCGCACAAAGCCCTGATACCGTATCCACGTAAAAATCGCCCGGGTCAAAGGAGGCATTGACGAGCATGAACCGCCCGCCGCCGGTATGGTCGCCCGGTACCGTATGCCAGGCGTTGCCGAAGCAGCCCGAGGTGGAAGCGGCATAGGTATAGGAGCCGTCGTTCGGACAGTAATGGCCTACGTAGGAATAGTTGATGGCTGACTGATTGGAGGGCGTGGTCCGGTCGAAGTCGATATTCACCACGGGATCGCCGAGGCTTCCGGTGCACAGCTGTGCGGACGCCTGCAGGGCGCAGGCGAGCCACAGGCAGAGCAGGAGTGGCCATTTACGGCGAACGGGAAAAGGGCAGCAGGTCAATAGCAAGTGTTCGAACGGTTTTCGGTGATGGCTATGAAGATACGGTGAAACTTCCTTTTCAGGTTCAGGGGCCCGGTACCAGCAACGGCTGTCTTATTTTTGGCGGATGATACAATGGCAGGAACTCCGGCCGGGAAACACCATCCTGGCCAAACAGCAGCACCGGATCGTTCCGGTACAGGTAACGGCAGCACATTACGCCCTCGGGCTGAAAGAGCCGGCGTCCTTTTTTCCGATAGTGCTGAAGGCCGAGTGGCTGCAGCGCTGCGGCTTCACCGAGAACAAGGACTATCCCCTGGCGCCGGCCGCCCGGGAATTCGTCCGGGTACTGCCCGTTATGGGCAAGGACGCGAACGAGCTGCGCGCCTACATCAAAAACAATGGGGAATGCTTTGCCCGGGCCACCGTCAACGGGCTGGTGGTGAGCAATAACGTGTTCCACCTTCATTCCCTGCAGAACCTGTACTTCGCACTGACCGGCGAGGAGTTGGCTGTTTGAGGCGGGGGAATGGTTTCAGTGTTTACGGAGTTTACAAGTTCACAGGTTAAGGTGCCTGCTGGCCGCTGATCCGGAATCCTGATGTTTCACCATTGAACGCAAAGGTTGCTCTGGTACTTGCAATAACCTGCGTTCAATTATTTCAAAAGCCAGTTCATTATGACCTTCCGCAAATGACCGAAGCCATATTGCCCCAACACTTATTCACTTAAGGATTCACTATTCACCCATTCACCCATTCACTTTGGTACGCTGTTTGTTTTTATTTATCAGACGCCGGTCACGCTGGAGCAGCCCTACAAATCAACCGGTTTATAAAAGGGCGCACCAAATAGTGGGCGCAGGTCCGCAGGTTCGCGGGCAAACAACAAGAGAGGTCGAACCAACGTTCCACCTCTTTTTCTTTTTATTGTGGTGCAGTTTTCAATACAGAGCCCCGGTTCCCGCCGGGGCTTTTTTGGGATCACTGTGGATCAGACTGATGAGTAAGAAATAAATCAAGATAGGAAATGTAAAACGCGCCGCCTATCCGGTACCGGGTAAAATAGGCAATCACTGGCTGTTGAACCATCCTTACATCCCAATTCTGCTAATCCATCCCAATCCTGTGCATCCGTGGTTATTTTTGCACAAAAGATGGCCTGGCTGATACTGATTCTTGCGGGACTTTTTGAAGTTGGATTTACCACCTGCCTTTCCAAGGCGAAAGAAACATCCGGAACCACTTCCCTTTTATGGCTGGCGGGGTTCCTGGTGTCCGTTTCCATCAGCATGTACGGCCTGTACCGGGCCACGCAAACCATACCTATGGGCACAGCCTATGCCGTATGGACCGGTATCGGTGCCGCCGGCACCGCCATTATCGGCATCCTGTTTTTCCGGGAGCCGGCCGATCTCTGGCGGATCTTTTTCATCACCACCCTCATCGGTTCCATCATCGGGCTCAAGTATGTAACGAACGGATAAGTGAATGTGCAGATATGCAAATGTGCGAATGTGCAGATGGAGGGCCATGTTTGATGAAAGCCTGAATCAGCTCCCTGCTGTATTCATTTGCACATTTGCATATTTAAAAATCTGCACATTCTCTCATCAGTATCCCCACGGATACGTATCCGGCGGCTCTCCGTTCACAGCCGTATTCAGCGGGTGCAGGGCGCTGGAGCGGTCAATGAACATAAAAGCATCGTAGCGACGGGGCAGGATCGACGGCACATAGTTCCCCTGTTCGCGCTTTGGGTCATAAACCACGCCGATGGCCCGGTGACCGATGGCCTGGTCCCAGCCGCCGGCCGCCTGCAACTCCCGGGAAAACAGGAGCAGGTTCCGGCCGTTGCCGGCCTGATGCAGCATTCCTTCCCAACTGCCGGCGGGGGCGGCAGGCACCGTCATTTTCTGAATGGCACCGCCCCATTCACTTGCTGCGATCACGGTACCGCTGTGTGATCCGAAGCCAACGATGAATACATTGCCCGCGCCGTATTCTTTCCGGGCCAGCTCACCTACATTGGTCATCCCGCCCCGGCTCATGTCGGTAAAGCGGGCATCTCCCACATGGGTGTTGTGCTCCCAAACAATCGCCTTTGACCCGGGGCCATGGAGGTCCAGCAGGCGGCGGAGCGTTTGGGCCATATGCCGGTCGCGGATGTTCCAGGATTCGGCATCGTCCGATACCATGGTGCGGTAATAAGATTCACCGTTGAGCGCCACGAGGGCGTTCTGCTGCAGTACGAAATGCGCTTCGTTTTTGGGTGATTCGGCACCCGTTATTTTTTCCACGGAGTTCCAGAGCCGCGAGGTTTCATTGCGGCAGGATTTCTCGGCCCTGGCCACGGCCCGCGCATATTCGTACGCATCGGCGCTGTAGGGGCGGAAGCACTGGCTCACCCGCCGGGCAGCCTGCTGCGCAGCTGCATCCGTAGACGGCAGGTAGGGCATCATCTCGCTGACCGATTCCCAGAGGCAATACACGTCGAGACCGTAAAAGCCAACCTTCCCTTCTGCCGGCTGCTGCTGGTTGTAGCGGTTCATCCAGCCCACCAGCGCAGCCACTTCATGATTGCCCCACATCCAGGTTGGCCAGCGGTTGTACTGCTGCAGGAGGGTAATCACTTCCGAGCTGTCGCGCAGCGGTCCTT
>DATAGL010000815.1:0-4445 GCA_036263755.1 Chitinophagaceae bacterium
CGCCGGCATGCTCGACCTCGACGCCGAACTGAAGATCTGGGTCACCGGCGAACCCAACCCGATCCGCCAGGAATTCAAGAAAGGACAGGGCATCAATGAAGCGTACCGCGTGCTGAGCCATTATATATTGAATGGGTAGGAGCAGAAAGTTTAAGGTTTAAAGTTTGTGGTTTGTGGTTTGCTCGTAGCTCCCAGCCGCGCAAGGAACGCTGTTCGTCACTAAACTGCGGATGCTGAACCCGTAAACTTATCTGCGCTATCTGTGTTTACAACATCCGTCCACAAGTAGCCTCCCCATCTGCGCCATCTGCGATAAAGGAAGGCGGCCCATACGGACCGCCCCAGTATTTCATAGGACATTCGATTCATTAATCCACGTATGAAACCGTGCTGGGTTGCTCCTGCACCAGGGCAGGCATCTTGCGCTTGCTGATCCGAAGAGGATTTTTAGTTCTGCAAACGGTGAACTAAAAAATAGGGCAAAAAAAGGGGCTGTTTCAAGCCCGGTACGTTCCGGCAAAGCATAGGGAAAGTTTTCAGGCTGTCCGGTCCTGAATTCTTCCGCTCCGCTTAAAAATCAAATTCCCTCCGGTGCATATTCCAGCGGATGCCGACCTGGGTAACGAATGTGTTCTGGGCCGGCGAAACCGTGGTAGCGGCCACCCGGCGCATCAGGGCATACCCTTCGAGAAAGAGGTTGTGCTTCAGCTCGTAGGAAAGCAGGAAGGAGGCCAGCGCCGTTTTGGTGCGGATGCCAGCGCCCAGTTCGTACCCGTAGTCTCCCTTTCGGTACGGGGGAACGGAAGGGAGGAAGATATTGGAGCCGAAGGAAGTGCCGGCGGTGGTATAGCTGGAATCGCGGCCCTGCAGGTAGTAGATAGCTTTCGCCTGCAGGTTCCACCGCGGGGCGGGCTGGTAGCGGGCGATGCCGATCCACTCCTGGAAGTTGGCGCCCAGCGGATGGGCCAGGGGCTGATTGTAGTGCGTATAGTTGGCCACCGAGTCGCGGTGCGAATAAGTGAAGGGACGTACGCGGTTCGTTTCCGCCTGCAGGTCGAGGTTGGGAATGCCGAACGCATCGATGTACCTGGCGCCGAGCTGCAGGCCCCATTTGTTGGCCCACCAGCCGCTGCCCTTGCGGGTTTCCACGAGGTTGAACTCGTCGAGCAAAAACTGGGTATAGAATTGGAACCGCTTCGCCACATTGGCCTTCGCATCGAGGCCGGCCACGGCGTTGTCGAAGGAGCCGTGCTGCTGTTCCACCGACCGGTAAAAGATTACGGGGTTCAGGTAGCCGAACTCGAACCGGTCGGGCCGGCCGAACACCACGCCCTCAAACAAGCCGATGTTCAGCCATTTGGTCACTGCCAGGTCGAGGTGGTGGAGGGCGGCGTATTTTTTCGGGATGAGGATATCGGCGCCGGTGCGCTCGGAGGCCTGCAGCTCCATGAACAGGTTCTGGTAATTGAATTTCCAGATACGTGTGTTGAGCTTGAGGAACAACGTGCTGTTGGAAAAGTCGGAAAGGAAAAGACTGCGGTGGCCGTTGCCGATGAAGTTCCTGTCGTAGCCAAAAGCGACATCGATGTATTTGGCCACGTTAAAGGTGACGGTGCCCCGGGCATCGAAATAATCGTAGCCCGTTCTTTTGAACTGCTTGTAAAAGCCCTGCCCGGGTACGGCCTGCCGCTCGTCTTCCCATTGCTGCACATACAGCGGATCCCGTTCCTGGTTGTCCGTCACATAGGCAGAAAAGCCGATCTTGCCGGCAATGCGGCCGCGCAGCGTAACCCCGCGCGTATTGAGGAAAAGGTGCTGATCGTTGTCGGATTCTTTTGCCACAGTATATTGGAATACCGGGTTCACCGCCAGGAAGAAATCGGGTATGTTGACCTCGTAGAGATTCGCCGGTGTTTTATAGAAATGCTTCCCGACCGGCCTGCGGCTGGCAAATTCGGTGCGGTCGCCCGTTGCCCACTCGATGTTGCTGAGCCGGGCATGCTGCAGGTTCCACCGGTCCGTGCGGGTGAGTGGTGCGGAACTGTCCAGTCGGTTAAGGCGGCCGATGTACTGCCGGCGCGGGAACGGCTTTGCCTTGGAGAAGTTCAGCACCGAATCGGTGCCCAGCCTGATCTCCAGCCGTTCCAGCAGCGTGTTTTCCGGTGCGTTCTGGGGCAGGTAGGTGGTTTGTGCAGCGAGTACGGTAGGGGCCAGGATTAAACTTAGTTTGAGCAGGGTTTGTTTATATTGCATGCCGCTTACTTTAGAAAGAATTATGCAAAAATACCTCATTCGTAACATCAGCATCGTCAATGAAGGAAGCATCCGGGAAGCCGACGTTTTGCTGGACGGCGGGCGCATCGAAAAAATCGCTCCGAACATTTCGGTGGACGGTGCCGTGACCGAGATCGAAGGCGCGGACCGTTACCTCCTGCCCGGTGCCATCGACGACCAGGTGCACTTCCGTGAGCCGGGTCTTACCCATAAGGCAACGATCTATTCGGAGTCGCGGGCGGCCGTGGCCGGCGGCATCACTTCTTTCATGGAAATGCCGAATACGAACCCGCCGGTGTTCACGCAGGAGCTGCTGGAAGACAAGTACGACATCGCGGCCCGCTCTTCGCTGGCCAACTATTCATTTTATATGGGCACGTCCAACGACAACCTCGAGGAAGTGCTGCGTACCAATGAAAAGAAGGACCGCGTATGCGGGGTGAAGATCTTCATGGGTTCCTCCACCGGCGGCCTGCTGGTGGACAACTACCTGACGCTCGACCGGATCTTCGGGGAAACAGAACTCCTCATAGCCACGCACTGCGAAGACGAAGCCATCATCCGCGCCAACCGCGAGCGCCTCGGCGCCGGAGGCCGGGAATGGACGGCGGCCGACCATCCGCTGGTCCGCGACGAGGAAGCCTGTTTTGAATCCTCCTTCCGGGCCGTGCAGCTGGCCAAAAAGCACGGCAGCCGCCTCCACATCCTGCACATCAGTACCGAAAAAGAGCTGCAGCTGTTCACCAACCTGCTGCCGCTGAAAGAAAAGAAGATCACCGCCGAAGTGTGCGTGCACCACCTGCATTTCACCGCGGAGGATTACGACCGCCTGGGCAACCTCATCAAGTGCAACCCGGCGATCAAGGCCCCGCACCACCGCGAGGCGTTATGGCAGGCCCTGCTCGACGACCGGCTCGACGTGATCGCCACCGACCACGCCCCGCATACCTGGGCGGAAAAAGGGGAGCCGTATGAGAAGGCGCACGCGGGTATTCCCCTGGTACAGCATTCGCTGCTGCTGATGCTGCACTATTACCAGCTGGAAAGAATTTCCCTGGAAAAAGTAGTGCAGAAGATGAGCCATGCTCCGGCCGATCTTTTCGGAGTGGTGGACCGCGGCTATATCCGTGAAGGGTACTTTGCCGACCTGGTCATCGCCGACTTCCGCCAGACTACCCGGGTGGAGGCGGAGAATACCTATTCGCGCTGCGGCTGGAGCCCTTTTGAAGGGATGACCTTCCCGGCGGCCATCACCCATACCTTCGTCAACGGCCACCTCGTTTATGGAAACGGGGTGTGGGATGAATCTGTTAAAGGGCAGCGGCTGCTGTTTGGACGATGATGGAATGGGGTCTTGGGAATTTGGAATTGGGAAAAGAAGGCAGAACCGACGAATAACAAATGAAGAAAAGCGAAGGAATGGGCAACCTGAACGTACGTTTTGTGTCTTTGCGGCCCTTAGCGCTTTTGCGTGAAACCATCAGCAAGGTAGATGTGAGCACCCTCCAATCGTAAATCGTACATCGTAAATCGTACACCGAACGATGCAAATAGACAAAATCACGTTCAACGACATCAGCGTTTTCCATGTGGAGGAGGAGTTTTCCATTTTCCACAAGCTCAACTTCACGCGTACCCTCGGCGGTAAAGAATGGCTGCGTCGTTTTTTCATGGAGCCGCATTCCGACCGGAAGCGGATCACCGGCACCCAGAACGTGATCAGGGCGCTGCTGCAGCGGCTGGAGGAATGGCCCACCGAGATCACCAACGGTACGGTGATCATGATGGACAAGTTTCTTGATTACAACCTCGATCCGATCCCGGCCAGCCAGAACCCGGTGAATGCCCTCACCTACCAGGTGCTGCACAATGCCGATTATTCGATGCTGAAGTATTCGGTCAGGCATTTCGCCGATTTTTTCCGGGGCATGAAAAAAATGCTCCACCTGCTCGACGGCACCGACCTGCCGCCGCAGATCTCGTTTTACATGGAGCGGATCTTCAAAGTGCTCCAGGAAGAACCCCTCATGCGCCTGGCCTACACGGCGCCCGACAAGAAGTTCAGCAACCAGCAGAACCTTTATTTCGGCTACCACCTGCGCACCCGGTACCGCAGCGAGTGCCTGGAGCTCATCGATATCTACAGCCGGCTCGATGCCTGGTACTCCATG
>DATAGL010000816.1:0-8446 GCA_036263755.1 Chitinophagaceae bacterium
CGGTGATCTTTCCGGCCCGGACCGTAAACGGATGGACCGTTCCCTACGATGCCCTGCTTGACGGTGATGCCGGTACGGCCTATCTCTTTGTAACCGACGACGGCCGTACGGCGCAGAAAGTACAGGTGCAGGTCAGCAGCATCCAGAAAGACAAGGTGGTGCTCAGCGGCGGTCTCGATGGACATAAAGCCGTGATCGTTTCCGGCAGCGCTTATCTCAAAGAAGGATCCCGTGTCCGCATTCTTCCCTAAACCAAAACAACGAACATGAAAATTGCATCCTACGCGGTAAGGAATTACCAGTTCACGCTCATCATGTTTCTCATGGTGATAGCCCTGGGCCTTACCACCGTTTTGAATATCTCGCGTTCCGAAGACCCGGAAGTAAACTTTCCCAACTTCCCGATCGTGGTGGTCTATCCCGGCACCAGTCCAAAAGACATGGAAGAGCTGGTCGTGGACCCTATAGAAAAAAGGGTGTACGGACTGGAAAACATCAAGAAAATCAAAAGCACTGTTAAAGACGGCCTGGCCATTATTGAAGTGGAGTACCGGTACGGCAGCAACGTGGACGACAAGTACCAGGAACTGGTAGGAGAGGTGAATGCACTGAAAAATATCCTGCCGCGGGATATCGCGCGCATTGAAGTACAGAAGCTCAAGCCTTCCGGGGTGAACGTGGTGCAGATCGCCCTGGTATCGGAAAACGCCGCCCGCGAAAAGCTCAAGCTGGCGGCCGAAGGGCTGCAGGAAGAACTGGAGAAAATCCCTTCACTGAACAACGTAGAGGTCCACGGCCTGCCGCGGCAGGCCGTGCGGGTGGACCTGCAGCTCGACAAGATGGCCCAGCTGGGTATTCCCTTCGAGGCCGTGAGCGGGTCCCTGCAGTCGGAGCTGGCCAACATTCCCGGGGGCAGCATCCAGGAAGGCACCAAATCGTTCAACATCAAATCCAGCGGCAATTACCGCAACGTGCAGGAGATCCGCAATACGGTGGTGTACAGTGCCGGCGGCAAGAATGTACTGCTGCGCGACGTGGCCACCGTGTATCCCGATTTTGAGCCGGAAAAGCACATCACGCGCCTGAACGGCCACCGCTGCGTATTCGTGGTAGCCGCGCAGAAGCCGGGAGAAAACATCACCCAAACGCAGAAAGCCTACCTGCCGGTGATCGAGGCCTACCGCAAGAAGCTGCCGCCGAACATCGACCTGCAGCATCACTTCGACCAGGGCGCCAATGTGAACAAACGGCTGGCCGGCCTGGGCATCGATTTCCTGATCGCCATCGGTCTGGTGGCCATTACGCTGCTGCCGCTGGGTTTCCGGGCAGCGCTGGTGGTAATGATCTCCATTCCGTTATCACTGGCGATCGGCATCGTGCTGATGAATGCCCTCGGCTACAACCTGAACCAGCTGAGCATTGTCGGACTGGTGCTGGCCCTCGGGTTACTGGTGGACGACAGCATCGTAGTGGTGGAAAACATCGAGCGCTGGATGCGTGAGGGGCATTCCCGCCTGCAGGCCACGCTGCTGGCCACCAAGCAGATCGGTATGGCTGTGGTGGGCTGTACCGCAACGCTGATTATTGCGTTCCTGCCGCTTGTCTTTCTGCCCGAGTCGTCGGGTGATTTTATCCGGAGCCTGCCCATAGGCGTTATCACTTCGGTGATCGCCTCCATGGCGGTATCGCTGACCATTGTGCCTTTTCTGTCGAGCCGCCTGCTGAAAGAACATACCGGCCACCCGGACGGCAACTTTTTCCTGCGCCTGATGAAACGTGGCATCAACGGTTCGTACAGCCGCCTGCTCGAAGGCGCCCTTCGCTACCCGAAGCTGACCCTGGCTCTGGCCGGTGCCATTTTTATCGGGTCGCTCCAGCTGTTTCCGGTAGTAGGCTTCAGCCTGTTCCCCGCATCCGAAAAGCCCCAGTTCCTGGTGAACGTCATCTCCCCGCTGCAGTCGAACCTGGCCTATACCAACGAGGTTGCGCAGCGCATTGAAAAGGACCTGAACGATATCCCGGAGGTCCGGTATTTTGCGGCCAATGTGGGCAAGGGCAACCCGCGCATTTATTACAACATCATTCCCGAAAACGAGCGCACCGATTTTGCGGAAATCTTTGTGCAGCTGGAGGAACATACGGGTACGGAGCGCAAGCTGGAGATCATCGAAGCGCTGCGCCGGAGGTACACTCCATACCCGGGTGCGCAGGTGGAGGTAAAGGATTTCGAGCAGGGACCGCCGCAGCTGGCGCCCGTGGAAGTGCGGCTGTTCGGCGATAACCTCGATACGCTGCGCCGGCTCGCCGGCCGGGTGGAGTCCCTGCTGAAGGGCACCGAAGGCACGCTGTATGTGACCAACCCGGTACGGCACCTGAAAAGCGATATCCGGGTGGACATCAACCGGGATAAAGCACAGATGCTGGGCATCCCCACCGTGTCGGTAGACCGTACCGTGCGCCTGGCGGTGGCCGGACTGGATGTGGGAACTTTCACTGATGACGAAGGAGAGGACTACAACATCCTGCTCACCAAGCCCCGGGCCATGTATGCGGACCTGAACGTGTTCAACAACCTGTTTGTCAGCAACCCCGCCGGGGCAGCCGTGCCCCTGAACCAGCTCGCCCGCCTGCGGCTGGAGGCTTCGCCCGTCAGCATCAACCACCTGAACAAGGTGCGCACGGTTTCGGTGAATGCATTCGTACAGAAGGGGTACCTGAACGACCAGGTGATCACTGATGTCATTTCAAAGATGGATGCACTGGCCTTGCCGGCCGGCTACAGCTATGCCATGGGCGGGGAAGTGGAAGCCCGGCAGCAGTCGTTCGGAGGCATTTCCACGATCCTGATCCTGACGCTCTTCCTGTTCATTGCCGCACTGGTGCTGCAATTCAAAACCTTCAAGAGCACGCTGATCGTTTTGTCGGTGATCCCGCTGGGCATCGTGGGCGCCGTGCTGGCCCTGTTGTTCACCGGGCAGTCGCTTTCTTTCGTGGCCACCATCGGCATCATTGCCCTGGCCGGGATCGAAGTAAAGAACACGATCCTGCTGGTGGATTTTACCAACCAGCTGCGGGCGCAGGGAATGGAGCTGAATAAGGCCATCCGCGAGGCCGGCGAAGTGCGCTTCCTGCCCATCGTGCTGACCTCGCTCACTGCCATCGGCGGCCTCCTGCCCATTGCTCTCTCGGCGAACCCGCTCACTTCCCCGCTGGCTATTGTAATGATCGGGGGGCTGATCTCTTCCACCATCTTATCCCGCGTGATCACGCCGGTAATTTATAAACTAATGCCCCCGCGGGTGGAAGTGGCAGGATAAAGGTCCGGCCGGGTATATGCGGATGGAAGCAGCAAAGCGGCATGCAGGCACCGGGCAACCGTACCCGGCGCTTGAGAAGGGTATTTGGAAACGATAAAAAGGGAACCGATTCCATCAGGACAGGGAGCGCACAGCCGGCGGTTGTCCCGGATCGCTTACTTTCGCTGCCCCGGACGTTCTGCCTGCAACTGTTCTTCCCCGGTACCGGAACCTACATGCAGGTGAGGGTGTAAACCGTGTTAAAGCTGCCCCGGTCAGGGGCAGCTTTTTTTCGTGCCGGCTGTAACGCAGGGAAGCTTCCTAAAGTCAAACCAGATATGAGAACCGTTATTCTTTTTATGTTGCTTTTGCTGGGCCGGCCTGCCTTCAGCCAGCAGATGGACTCTGTCCGTTATGAAAACGGGTACCTGTACTTTCATTCCTATGGACAGGGTGACCCTGTTATCCTTCTGACCGGCGGACCGGGCGCCTCTTACCTGCAGCTGGAGCCCGTAGCGGTGCGGCTGGGGAAAACCCACCGGGCCATCCTGCTCGAACAAAGGGGCACCGGCCGCTCCCAGCCCCGGCGGTACGACCCGTACACCATCAATATCGGGACCGCCCGCGGGGACGTTATCCGCCTGATGGACCACCTCCGCCTGAAACAGGCACACCTGCTCGGGCATTCCTGGGGCGGGATGCTGGCCATGAGCTTTGCAGCCTTCCATCCCGACCGGGTCCGGTCGCTGATCCTCGTGGATTCGGGTCCGTTTCGCCTGGACCCCGGGTTGGGCAATATCTATTCGGCAAACAAGGAAGCCCGGCTATCAGAGGAGGAGAAAAAGGCACGGGCGCCGCTGATGGAAAAATGGCAGTCAGGAAAGGCTACGGAAGAGGAAGCAAAAGCGTATCTCAAATGGGAGCTGGTCCCGGCTTTATATGACCGGGCAAAAGTGGATGAACTGATCCCGGTCATCAACAGGGGCGCCGGGAACCCGGGCACGGGCTCGATGCTGATGCAAAGCATGGCACAGGAAGATGCGGACATCGGTACCCGGCTGGGACAATTAACCGCCCCGATTTATATTATTGCAGGAGCACAGGATCCCGGTGCCTTTGTCAGCTATGAAATCAAGCTCGTAGCACCCAAAGCGGAGCTGCACTGGATCAACCAGTCGGGTCATTTTCCCATGTATGAACAGCCCGAGACTTTTTACAATATTCTGAAAAAAGTGCTCCCCAAAAACTAGGGCCATTGCGGAATAATGCTGGTGGTTGCAGGCGGGCCACCTGGTCCTGAATTTCCGGATGGGTTTCATACTGGAGCGCCTGCACTCAACTGGTCGGCTCGTACCGTCTCCACTCAGGAGGGTAAGTGCGGTGCGGACTCTCTGCAATGCATTTTCACCTATGCGGATCAGTGCTGCGGTTGCGGTATGAATTTGGTGTGATCTTCTTTACTATGCCTACAGAAGCAAATAACGCTGCCGGTGAGACCTTGCAGTTCATCCGCGAGCGGCGTACCCAGGAAGGAAACTTTGAAGCGCTGCAGCAGCGGCTGGAAGCGGAGATTGCTGCGGCCGGAGAGCCTTTGAAAAGCAAGCTTCAGTCTGTTCAGGAAAAGGAGGGGGCCAACTTTCTGGCCCTCCGGCAAAAAGGCGGCAGTGCCTGGCCGGAGTTCGAGCAATTCGTTACGGCGTTCGAGCGTGCGTTGTTGTAGTGGACCCGTTCCAGATCATTACGATATGGTAAAGATTAAGAATCAATAACGTATAACCAACTTTCCCTACAAACGGTCCCGCTGCCAGCGGCGGAAGGCTTCACGCAAAGGCGCAGAGGACCGCAAAGCCACAAAGGAGACGCCCGAGCCCAAACCGGAAGCAACTATTATTCGGAGCAAAGAAAAGTTTCCTGTCCCAATTCCTAATACCTAATCCCCAATTCCCTTTCCCGGTTACCCCAAGCGTACTTCCTCCTCAGTCTCTCCCTGCCGGAACTGCAGTTCCACGAGGCGCTTGTACAGGCCTTCCCGGCCCAGGAGTGTTGCGTGTGTGCCGCTTTCCGCTACGGTTCCTTCATCGAGCACGACGATCTTATCGGCATTCTGTATGGTGCTGAGGCGGTGTGCGATCACCAGGGAAGTGCGTCCGCGCATGAGGTTTTCCAGGGCCTCCTGGACCAGCTGCTCGCTTTCGGAGTCGAGCGAGGAAGTGGCTTCGTCGAGGATGAGCACCACCGGGTTCTTCAGGATGGCGCGGGCAATGGCGATCCGCTGGCGCTGTCCCCCGCTGAGCTTGATGCCGCGTTCGCCCACGATCGTTTCATAGCCCTCCGGGAAGCGCTCAATGAACTGGTGCGCATTGGCCCGGCGGGCTGCCTGCAGGATCTCTTCGTCCGTAGCGCCGGGCCGGCCGTACGCAATGTTCTCCCGGATGGTGCCGCCAAACAGCACGATGTCCTGCGGTACATAAGCCATCTGCCGGCGTAGTTGCGTCAGCGGGAACGTCCCGGCCGGCTTGCCGTCGAAAAGGATGACCCCGCCCGATGGCTGGTAAAACCGGAGCAACAGGGATACGATCGTACTTTTTCCCGCACCGCTGGGCCCGACAATGGCCACCTGCTCGCCGTTCACCACTTCAAGGTCCAGGCCCTTCAGTACCGGCACATCGGGCCGGCCGGGGTAAGCGAATTCCACCCCTTCCAGGCGGATGTTCCCCTGCAGGCTGAATTGCGGATCGTCGGGGGTATCGGTCAGCGTAACCGGCTCACCGGCCCCGCGGAGGATCTCCCGGACGTGCTGGGTGGCACCCAGGGTTTTCTGCATCTGGCTGAACAGGTCGGCAAAGCCGGCAAAGGTGCCGCCCACGAATACGGAGAACAGCACGAACATGGTCAGGGTGCCCATAGTCAGGTCGCCGGCCTGGATCATCCGGGCCCCGTACCACATAACGAAGGCAATGGCCCCGAAGACCGAAAAGATCATGAAGGAAATAAAGGCACCCCGGTAGCGGGCATTGGTGACGGCGGTCTGCACGACACCGAAAATGCTTTTGGTATACCGGCGGATCTCATAGGCTTCCCCGGTAAAGGCTTTGACAATGGAGATCCCGGAAAACGTTTCCTGTACGATGGTCCCGCTTTCCGCCAGCTGGTCCTGCGCACGGCGGGCCATCTTGCGGATCTTCCCGCCGAATACCACCGCCAATACCGCGATCACCGGTACCACCGCCAGCATGACGAGGGCCAGTCGGGTGCTGATCCAGAATATAAAGCCGAGTCCGATGATCAGGGTGAAAATGCCGCGCAGGAATTCGGCCAGTGTAAAGGAAATGGCATCCTGGATCTGGGAGAGGTCCGAAGAGATACGGCTGCTGAGCTCACCCACCCGCTTTTCGGAAAAGAAAGCCATGGGCATGGTAAGCAGCCGGGTATACACGTCGCGCCGCATGTCGGCCAGCGAGCGCTCCCCGGCTTCGGTGAGCAGGTAGACCCGCATAAAGGAGAACACGGTCTGCAGGGCGAGCTGTGCAAACAGGAGCAGGAGCGTGGTGTTGAGGCTCCACCGGAATCCTGAGCCATCGAAGCCCAGTGCCCCGCCGATGCCCGTGCCCACGGAAGGAACCGCGGATCCGCCCGGCGCTACGGCATCGATCATTTTGCCGAGAAAAAACGGGAACAGCAGGGTGCTGCCGGCCGAAAGCGCGATGAAGATGAGCCCGCCGATAAAGCGGCCCCGGTATGGTTTAAGGTAAGTGAGCAGGTGCAGGGCTTCCCGCACGCTTTCCCGGCTGAATTTGACTTTAGGGGTTTCTTCCTTTGAGGATTTCCCGGACGGATCGGCCGGGCGGCTGCGACGGGCCATAGATGGATCGGTTTGTTCGTAGTGAAAAATAGGAGCCGGGCTCCGGCTGCAAAAGCGCCGAAAGGTACGCCATTTTTGGGGGAGGGCGGGAGGGGGTTAACGTTAAAAAGCCGGAGGGCAGTTGAATAGTTGAATGGTGGACAAGTTTACAAGTTTACGAGTTCACTTGTTCACATGTTTCACTGGAAGCCGGCTTGTTCCGTTGGAGTATAGGTCTTACTGTAGGGAAGCGCATCATTGCTCTAATGAAGCCATTGGTTGGCTTCGATCATGGAAACCACGAATATCACATGGGAAGCAAACCATTCCCGCATCTTTTTTCCAAACTCCTGCACAGGTGAACCCGTGAACTTGTGAACAAGTGAATATGTAAACTTGTTAACGTATCAACCCTTCCCGCTCTTTCCACCTCAACGATTCTCCACAATGGCATTAACCTTGCGGCTAAAGGGAAAAAGAAGCTATGCAAACAGGCAATCATAAAGAATCCTCGGGGGTGGACCTGGGCCCCTCCATGGGAATGGCGCATACCGAAACGGAAGGGCTGACGGAAGTGCAGGCGGTACCGGTGGAAGAGCCGGCCTACGATATTTCCGCCATCATGGGCGGGCTGTACGGTGACGGCATCATCGGGCTGAAAGGCGCTTTCTCCCGCGAATGGGTGCAGCAGCTGGGCGAGGACATTGCCGTGGCCTATGAAGCCGCGCTGAAGCGGCCCGGGGGCACTGTTGGACGCGGACCCAAGCGCCACTATGTGGAAATTTACCCCGAAGACATCCGCGGATTCGTGGACCTCATGACGCACCCCTGGGTGAAAATCGTCTGCGAATCGGTACTCGGTCCCGAATACAAAGTGGTGGAGATCGGCTTTGACGTGCCCAACCCGGGAGCTATGGACCAGCCCTGGCACCGCGATTTTCCCGCCCCGCCGGATACGCTGTACGGGCGCCGCCTGAACTCCCTGGCATTCAACCTCACTACCGTGGATGTGTTTGAGGACATGGGCCCCTTTGAAGTGGCGCCGGGTACGCAGTGGGATTTTCCCCACGGGTTCCAGCATGAGATGTTTCCGCCCAAATCGCTGTACGGCCGCTACCAGCAGCGCGCCCAGCGGAAGATGCCGCAGATGGGGGATATCTCCGCCCGCTCCGCGCTGACGATCCACCGTGGTACGGCCAATCAGTCGAACAAGGCCCGGCCGGTACTGGTGCTGGGCGTAGATGCCCCCACGGCCAACAATGCCGAACGCCACGATCTGCAGGTCACCCATGCCTTTTTTGAAACCCTG
>DATAGL010000817.1:0-2693 GCA_036263755.1 Chitinophagaceae bacterium
AGAATTCGACCTGAAGCTGAAACCCTACGAAAAAGCCGTGCTCGACAACGGCATTGAAGTATACGCCATCAACGCCGGCGCCGAAGACGTGATCATGGTGGATTGCGTGTTCTATGCAGGCAACTGGTTTGAGAAGCGCAACCTTATTGGCTCCAGCACCAACTTCTTGCTTAAGAACGGCACCCGCCGGAAAAGCGCTTTTGAAATCAACGAGCATTTCGAGTTCTACGGGTCGTACCTGAACCGGAACTGTTACAACGAAACGGCCACGCTGACCCTGCATACCCTGGCGAAGCACCTTCCGGCCCTGCTGCCGGTGGTCAAGGAGATCCTGACCGAATCGGTGTTCCCCGAAGACGAGATCGCCACCTACAAGCAGAACATGAAGCAGCGCCTGAACGTGAACCTGAAGAAAAGCGACTTCGTGGCGGGCCGACTCATCGATACCTACCTGTTTGGCGAAGAGCATCCCTACGGACGGTTCACGAAACACGAAGACTTTGATGCGCTGACACAGGAAGAGCTCCGGGCCTTTTACAACGACTATTACCTCAACGGCATGGTGATCGTGTTCGTGGCCGGCAAGCTGCCGCCCGACCTGTTTTCCCTGCTGAACCAGCACCTGGGCGACCTGGGCAACCGGCCGGTGGCAATGGCCGACATCCCCGCCATGCCGGCCGCCGAAAAGCGGTACCGCGTCCAGAACGACGCCGCCGGCGTACAGGGTTCCATCCGCATGGGCATTCCCTTTCCGAACCGGCATCACCCCGACTTTATCAAGGTGCAGGTGCTCAATAACCTGTTCGGCGGCTTTTTCGGTTCGCGGCTGATGAGCAATATCCGGGAAGAGAAAGGCTATACCTACGGCATCTACAGCTACCTGCAGAACCATATACAGCAAAGCGCCTGGGTCATTTCCACAGAAGCCGGCCGCGATGTGTGCGAGGCCACCATTTCCGAAGTGTACAAGGAAATGAAGGAACTGCGCGAGGAGCCGGTGGATGCCGAAGAGCTGCTCCTGGTACAGAACTATATGATCGGTTCCATTCTCGGCGACCTCGACGGCCCTTTCCAGATCATCAACCGCTGGAAGAACATCATCCTCAACGGCCTCGACGGAAGCTACTTTTACGACCAGATCAATACCATCAAAAACAGCACGCCGGAAGAGCTGCAGGCCCTGGCGCAGAAGTACCTGAAGGATGAGGATTTTTATGAGCTGGTGGTGGTGTGATCATTGTTTAACGTTATAAGTTTAAAGTTTAAGCGTTCACAAGTTAGTGAAGGCTGTAAGCGTAAAAACTGCTGCTGGAAAAACAGTGAACCTGTGAACTAGTAAACTTGTGAACGCTTAAACTTGTGAACGCTTAAACTTTAAACCTCCAACGTTCAACCTCTCCCATGCTTTTCGACCGCAAATCCCTCACCGACACCGAACTTCTGGAGCTCTACCGCCAGCTGCTGTGGCCGCGGCTCATTGAAGAAAAGATGCTGCTGCTGCTGCGCCAGGGCCGGATCTCCAAATGGTTCAGCGGCATCGGGCAGGAAGCCATTGCCGTGGGTGCTACCCTGGCCCTGGAGCCGGACGAATGGATCATGCCCCTGCACCGGAACCTCGGCGTGTTCACCGGCCGCGGGATGCCGCTGCACCGGCTGTTCCGTCAGTGGCAGGGCGCGCCCGACGGCTACAGCAAGGGCCGGGAACGCTCCTTTCACTTCGGCACCCGCGAACACCACATCTGCGGCATGATCTCGCACCTGGGACCGCAGCTGGCCATTGCCGACGGTGTGGCCCTGGCCTACAAGCTGCGCCGCGAAAGCAAGGTATCGCTCACCTTTACCGGCGACGGCGGCACCTCCGAAGGCGATTTTCACGAAGCCCTCAACACCGCTGCGGTCTGGGACCTGCCGGTCATCTTCCTTATTGAAAACAACGGCTACGGCCTGAGCACGCCCGTGTCGGAGCAATACCGCTGCGCCCAGCTGGCCGACCGCGCCAAAGGCTACGGCATGGAGTCGGTGGTGATCGACGGCAACAACATTCTCACCGTATATGATACGATCCGGGGCGTGCGCGACTACTGCATCCGCGAGCAGAAGCCGTACCTGGTGGAGTGCATGACCTTCCGGATGCGCGGCCACGAAGAAGCCAGCGGTACGAAATATGTACCGCCGGCCCTCTTTGAAGAGTGGAGCGCCCGCGACCCCATCCGCAACTACGAGGCGTTCCTGCTGGACGAAGGCGTGCTGCGCATGGAAGAGCTGGAGGCGATCCGCGCTGACCAGAAAGCCCGCATCGAGGAGGAACTGGCCCTTGGCTTCCGCAGCCAGCCCCTGGTGGCTGACCCCGTGCAGGAACTAGGAGACGTGTACGCACCGGCACATCCAACCAGCGCACCGCTTCAGGAAAAAGGCCGGCAGCTGGAAGCCGCCCTGCGGGAAACGGGCCGCGAGCAGCGGTTTATCGACGCCATCCGCGAAGGGCTGCAGCAAAGCATGCAGCGGCACCCCGAACTTGTGCTCATGGGACAGGACATCGCCGAATACGGCGGGGCCTTCAAGATTACCGAAGGGTTTGTGCAGGAATTCGGCAAGGAACGCGTGCGCAATACCCCGCTGTGCGAGAGCGCCATCGTGGGCTCGGCCCTGGGCCTGAGCCTGGAGGGCTTTAAAAGCATGATGGAAATGCAGTT
>DATAGL010000818.1:0-3128 GCA_036263755.1 Chitinophagaceae bacterium
TTATATAAATGGGGCCATTAGCAGCCAACCGGACTCAAAAGTCCTGCTTCCCGCATCTTTCATCCTACCTTTGCGGAAAATTGGAGCATGCTGGATACTATTGAAAGCGCAATTGCTGATATAAAGGCCGGGAAACTGGTCATTGTGGTGGACGATGAGGACCGGGAGAACGAAGGGGATTTTATAACGGCGGCCCGGAACATCACCCCGGAGGTCGTGAATTTTATGGCCCGTCATGGCCGGGGCCTCATCTGTATCGGGCTGCTGGAAGACCGGTGCAACGAGCTGGGCCTGGAGTTGATGGTCAACAACAATACCGCCCTGCATGAAACGGCGTTTACGGTTTCGGTGGACCTGCTCGGGCATGGCTGTACCACCGGCATTTCTGCCCATGACCGGGCCAAGACCATCCAGGCCCTTATCGACCCGGCCACCCGCCCCGAAGAGCTGGGTAAGCCCGGACACATTTTTCCGCTGCGCGCCAAAAAAGGCGGCGTCCTCCGCCGGGCGGGGCACACGGAGGCTTCCATTGACCTGGCCCGCCTGGCCGGTTTTGAACCGGCAGGGGTCATGGTGGAGATCCTCAACGAAGACGGGTCGATGGCCCGGCTGCCCGAACTGAAGGAGATCGCCCGGAAGTTCGACTTCAAGATCGTTTCCATAAAAGACCTGATAGAATACCGCCTGAAGCAGGATTCCCTGATCGAAGAGATCGTGCGGGTGGACATGCCCACGAAGTGGGGGCACTTCAAGCTCATTGCCTTCCAGGAAAAAAATACGGCCAACGAGCACCTGGCCCTGATCAAGGGCGACTGGAAACCGGAAGACCCCGTACTGGTACGGGTGCATTCCTCCTGCTTTACCGGTGACATCCTGGGTTCGCTCCGCTGCGACTGCGGCGAGCAGCTGCACCTGGCCATGGAGATGGTGGAGCAGGAAGGAAAGGGAGCCATTCTGTATATGAACCAGGAAGGCCGCGGCATCGGGCTGCTGAACAAGCTGAAAGCCTACCGGCTGCAGGAGCAGGGCATGGATACCGTAGAGGCGAACCTGCACCTGGGTTTCCAGATGGACCAGCGCGATTACGGTATCGGGGCGCAGATCCTCCGCTACCTGGGCATTACCCATATTCGACTTATCACCAATAATCCCAAAAAGCGCGTAGGCCTGCTGGGCTATGGGTTGCAGGTGGTGGAGAACGTGCCGCTCAAAGTAGCTCCCAACCCGCATAACCATAAATACCTGCAGACCAAGCGGGATAAGCTGGGACATGAGATTTTGAAGGATCTGTAGGAGGGAGGCTGCGAGTGGAGCGCTGCAAGCTGCAAGCTGCAAGCTACGTGCTAAGAGCTGCGAGTAGGGAGGAAGGGTTTTTACAGGAAATGGAAAGAATACAGGAAACAGAAAAGCCACCAACAGAATGATCTGTTAGGTGGCTTTCCTGTTTCCTGTAACTGCGTAATGATGGAAAGATGGACCATTATTAAACAAATACTTATTAAGGCGTTAATAGATCGTACATCGTACATCGTACCTCCTACTGTCCGCCCGCCGTAGTACCTCCTGGCAGTGCAGCGGCCTTGGTGCTGTCCCCTTTCTTATCGCGGCGGCGGAAGAGCCGGTCGAATTCGCGGCGGTAGGCGATGGAAGCGCCGGAGCGTACGGTGCGCAGGCCTTCGTTGGAGCCGAGGAAGTCCAGGTTCTGCCGGTAAAAGAAGGTGGCCCGGATCGATCCCGATTTGTTGATCAGCCATTCCAGGGCCACATCCGGAAGGAAATGCACCTGCGTTACCTGGGAATTGACCGACTGTAGCGGGATGTCCACCGTACTGCCGAAGGAGATCTGGAAGCGGTCGTTGAGCAGGGGCATATTGACATTCACATTCACATTGCCCTGGTTGATATTGAACCCGCCGCGCTGATTCTGCACCAGGGAGCGGTTATACAGCGAACCGGTGAAATTGACGCTGAGGTCGTTATTGCGCAGGATCCGCGACAGCAGCTGGTTCAGCCGCTTGTTCACCTCGCCGAACAGCAGCCCCGAAAGGGTATTGTACGAAAACTCGTACAAGGTATTGGCACCGGCGCTGGAGGTGTTCTCGATCGGGGCAAAGGAGTTGAATACGATCAGGTACGTTACCTGCTTGTTCAGCTCATTCGGGTTCTGCTTGATCTGCTGCAGGCCGAACTGCACGCCGGGGTTGTTGGACAGGGTAGGGTTCGGGAATTCAAGGTCGAAATTGAAGATGGGCCGGAACAGCTTGCCGGTAAGGACGGCAATCACGTTCACATCATCCCGGAGGTTCTTCGTGCCGGTCCCTACGTTCAGCGTATTATTCAGCGGGGTGAAATTCACATCAACGGCCTGAAACATTGCGTCGAAACGGATGTCGGCATCGTAAGGATCGCCGGTCCATTTAATAAAGCTGTTGCCTCCTTTGCGCAGTACAAAAGGCTTTTTAAAGAACGACTGGAAGGTGAATACATAGCTTCCTTCCTCGATGGCATAGGTGCCGGTGATGGACAGCGGTTCGCTGGTGCCGCCGCGGATGAACAGGTCTTCGGTAGTGCCCCGTCCCCGGATCACGTCCCCGGTGAGTTCATCGAGGATCACTTCAATGTTCACCATCGGGTTGGCCGTCATGTGCACGTTGTAGCTGATGTTGGTGGCTTCGCCGCCCAGGTCGGAAGGCGTCATTTCCCGTCCGTACAGCCGTTCCACCATAAAGGAGGCCTGGCCGCCCTCGCGGGTGCGGGAGGGTGGCAGGGTAATGTAGGAGGAATCGGTTTCCGAGGCCGTCAGGTCGATATCCATGTACATTTCTTCCTGGGGACCGGTCAGCACGAGCGTACCCGAGCCCATGGCCCGGCCATAGAACTGCTGATTATCCTGGTACTTTGTATTGAGCAGCTCCATCTGCCGCGAATCCACTTTGAGCATCAGGTCGAACTGCATATTGCTGAACGCTTCGTGGGCTATGTAGCCACGGGCGGTTGCTGTATTGTTAAACCGGTCGCGGAGCTTGATGGTACCGAAATCAATGCGGTCGGGCAGCAGCTCGATCTCCGTATCGTCGATCTTATAATAAACCTGGGTAAAGTTCACGCGCAGGCCGGCATCGCGCAGG
>DATAGL010000819.1:0-3239 GCA_036263755.1 Chitinophagaceae bacterium
CGGGATGGTGTATTTTGCCGGCATGAAGCGTGTTTTCCAGATGCTGTGTGCGGGGCTCTTGTCCGTTTTTTGCGTTGTTGGTCCGGTGGCAGGACAGACTCCCAAAATGGTGTATTCCCTCAAAGCGTTTCTGCCCGGCTGGTCCGGTGGCCGCGCCCTGCTGAAAGTAGAAGGCAGAACCATTAAATCCGACACGCTGCAGAACGACCTTTTCTCGGTGAATGATTCTGTGGCCGGAATATGTTCCGCCGTTCTCGAAGTATACCGCAAAGGAAAAAGCCTCCGTTGTTCTTTTTTCCTGGAGCCGGGTACGATCCGCGTGCGGCAGGAGGGCCCGATCGACCTGGTGGCTTTTGGCACTCCCGTTAATGACAGTATGAACCGCCTGGTAAAAACGTTTGATTCGCTTACCCGGGCACGGCAGTTATCGGTTAAGGAAGCGGCCGCTTTCCAGGCCCGGCAGGCGATTCAGTTTATCCAGGATCACCCGGCTTCTCCCATCAGCCTTCAGTTGCTTTCGGAATACCGCTTCCTCGACCGCTCGAACGACTCCCTGGTTCAGGCGCTGTTTCACCGGCTGGACCCGGCCTTGCAACAGGCCTATGCCGGAAAGATGCTCCGGCAGGCGCATGCCCGCCGCTGGAACACAGCTGTTGGCCAGCCGGCTCCTGTAGTGCCCCTTACCGATACGGCCGGAGGTGCCGTCCCGCTCTATGTTCCCGGCAAAATACTCCTGATCGATTTCTGGGCTTCCTGGTGCGCCCCCTGCCGCAGGGGCCATCCGGCACTCATCCGGGTGTATAACAAATACGCCGGTGCCGGCTTTGCGGCGGTATCTGTTTCCCTCGATGGCAGCCGCGCCCAGTGGCTGCAGGCCATCCGCATGGACAGCCTGCCCTGGCAGCAGCTGGCGGACCACCGGGCCTTCAACAGTGAAGTGGCGCGGGTGTACAGCGTTAACCAGATTCCCACCAATTTTCTGCTGGCGGCCGATGGTACCATCCTTGCCCGCAACCTTACTCCAGCCGAACTGGATCGCCGCCTCGCATTGTTCTTTGCTGCAGGAAAGGAATGAATCGGGGTTGATTTGGTGGAAGTCTGAACGGGATAGAGTAAAGGACAGGTTTCCGGTCAGCAGAAGAAAGCTGCTTCCCGTACGCATGCTTTTCCCGATCGATTCAAGGGGAAGGGTCGCTTCAGGCTGCGTCAATTATTGCGCACCTGCATTTTCTTAAAGAACCACCCATCTCCAAAGGTGCTTCCTATAGTGGGAAAGGAGCGAAGAAGCCCTGCCGCTTTTGCAATTTTTAAAAAAATTTGTCCCGTATCGGATCCTGAGCCTACCTTTGCAGCAGTTCTTTACGCAATCACTTATCAAGAAAGGCTGAGGGATATGGCCCGCTGAAGCCTTGACAACCTGTCACGCGTAACCCGTGTGATAAGGTGCCAACTCCAACCACGCAATGCGTGGACAGATAAGTCAGATCAAAGCTTAAACCAACATGAACATACTGGAAAGCTCTTCTGATTTATCGGAAGAGCTTTTTTTATGCCCTTCCGGTAAGCCTTTCTTGAACCGTGGCATTTTTCAACCCCTCAATCAGGAAAGGATGAACAACACGCAGATTTTACACAGTATCCCGGTGGACCCGCTCACCGGTTCTATCGGCACGCCCATTTACCTGACTTCCACTTTTGTACAGGAAGCCCCGGGCATCAACCGCGGTTTTGCCTACGGGCGTACCGGCAACCCCACCCGCAGCATTCTGGAGCAACTGATCGCCCAACTGGAAGGCGGGGCTTCCGGTTCCGCTTTTGCCAGCGGACTGGCCGCCATAGACGCCGTGGTACGGCTGCTGCACAGCGGCGATGAGATCCTCGCCCTGGACGACCTGTACGGCGGTGCCTTCCGGCTGTTTACCCAGGTGTACAACCGTTACGATATCCGGGTGTCGTTTGCCGATGCAGGAGACGTAGGTGCCGTCCTGGATGCCATTACCCCGCGTACAAAATTGATCTGGATCGAATCACCATCCAACCCGACACTGAAGATTGCCGACATTGAAGCGATTGCCCGGCTTGCCAGGGCCCATGGCATCCTGCTGTGCGTGGACAATACCTTTGCCTCTCCGGTCCTGCAGCAGCCCCTGCGGCTGGGAGCGGACATCGTTGTTCATTCCGCAACGAAATACCTCGGCGGGCACAGCGACCTCATTGCCGGCCTGGTCGTGACCCGCGAGGAAGCGCTGGGCGAGCAGATCCGGTTTTTCCAGAATGCAGCCGGGGCCGTGTTATCGCCTTTCGACAGCTGGCTGGTCATCCGGGGTATCGAAACCCTGAGCCTTCGCGTAAAGCACCAGAGCCGTACTGCCGGTATTCTTGCCGAAGCCCTGCAGCAGCACCCGCTGATCCGGCACGTCAACTATCCCGGCCTGACGACCCACCCGAACCATGAGGTGGCGGCCCGGCAAAGCAGCGGGTTCGGAGCCGTCCTTTCCTTCGCCCTGAAGGAAGATACCGAAGCAGCCGCCCGGTTGCTGATCACGTCCACCCGCCGCTTTTTGCTGGCGGAAAGCCTGGGAGGGGTGAAAAGCCTGGTCAGCCACCCGGCCACCATGACCCATAAAACCATTCCCCCGGCACAACGGCGGGCAGCAGGCGTTCATGACAGCCTGGTGCGCCTTTCTGTTGGCCTGGAAGAGCCGGAAGACCTGCTGGAAGACCTCCACCAGGCACTGGCCACCGTATATCAGAAAATCATTCGAAAAAAAAGCATACATGAATAGAAATCAATTAACGATCGGCCTTTTCGGATTTGGCGTTGTAGGTGAAGGCATTTACCAGGTATTGCAGCAAACCCCTTCGCTGAATGCAAGCATCCGGCGGATCTGTATCAAGCACCCGGAGAAAAAACGGAACGTGGACCCTGCACTGCTGACCACCGATTATAATGCCCTGCTGGACGATCCGGAGATCAATGTCATCGTGGAGCTGATCAATGATGCCGACGAAGCCTATCATATTGTGACCGGCGCCCTTAAAAGAGGAAAAGCGGTGGTGTCCGCAAACAAGAAACTCATTGCCGAGCATTTTGAGGAATTACTGCAGCTGCAGCAGCAATACAATACGCCCTTTCTGTACGAAGCAGCCGTCTGCGGCTCCATTCCCGTGATCCGCAACCTGGAAGAATACTACGACAATGACCTCCTGCGCGGCATTTGCGGCATTGTGAACGGGTC
>DATAGL010000820.1:0-5742 GCA_036263755.1 Chitinophagaceae bacterium
GATATCCACCGTACATGCACAAACGACCGCATAGGGAGTATCCTAAAAAAGACAGCCCTTTCACAGGAAAGGGCTGTCGTATATAGATAAGTTGTTCAACGGTAGGATAGAAAATATAGTGCCAGGACAACCGTATAAGTACGGTCCATTTTCCGTAATCGCCACGGTGTGTGGCGGCAGCGGGTTGTCCATCTTTGCAGCAGTCAAACACACACGTATACGATACTCTAGGCGGAAAGTGCCCGTGATTACGAAGAAACCCGGCGGTAGGCCGGGTTTTCCTTTATGCAATACGACCGCTCATCGGAGCACCACGGTTTCCGGTGCCTTTCCTTTACCGGCCTGCTCTTCATCCCGCACGGAAACCGGTGCCTTTCCCTCCACTTCATACTGGTCCGAACCGCCGCTGCCGGACAGCTCTATGCGGATATTTGTATCGGTTCCTTTTTTTATGACGAACCGGTCGTTGCCGCCCAGGCCGGCGAGCCGGATACGGTTCGTTTCTTTTTTTCGGAACGTACGCTCATATACCTTTTTACCTTTATCACCTGATGCCTCCAGCGTATAAACGGAAACCCGCAACTGACCTTTATCGCCTTCCACTTCAAAATAATCACTGCCTTCGCTGCCCACTACCTCTACTTCATGAGAGAGGAACCGGTAATACTTCATCGCCTGTCGCACCAGTCCATCCCTTCGTGTCTTCAGTGTGGACGTAATGAAAGGGCCGCGGATGGCTGCAATTTCGGGGGGCATCCGGTTCACCGCTTCCGTGATGACCTCATCGGTCAGGGCCGCCTGGAAGGACCGGATTCCCTCCTCCCAGTCTGCGCGGTCCAGTTCATTAAGGAACAGCCGGTCAAAGCGCCAGGATTTATAGTTCAGCTTTTTGAGGTCATTCGGTTTACGGGTGAACCCCTGGAAATGCGGTGCCGCCAGGTACCGGGCCATTTTGACCAGCAGCCCGCCCGATCGGAAGAAGGCCTGGTCGCGGTCCCGCGGAATGGCATAGAGATAGGTCAGCCCGGCCGAATCCCGGCTGCCCCAACGCCACTGGTCGGCATGCCGGTCCCAGTCGGCCACCAGCATATCCAGCAGCCGGGCCCGGAATACGGCCTCCTGCAGCACCCGTTGGCGGGGCTTCTCCAGGAAATTTTCCAGCATGTCTTCGGTATTGTCGGTATCCGTACCGTCGGGTGTGGGCTCCCGTTCTTCCAGCATACACACCGTTCCGGCAAACAGGTGTTCATACGGACCAAACGCCCGGTCGGGGGCCACGTAATAAAATACGGGATCAGGCGCAGGGATGCGGGCGGCCTTGGCGAGGTGGGCTACGGTCAGCGGCGCATAAGGGTGCGCAGCAGAAACCATATCCTGTACCACCAGATGCGCTACGGTCCGGCGCAGGGGTTTCGGCAAGGCAGGGGTGACATCCTTGTCAATGGTGCGGAGGGCCCAGGAGCGCCCCTTCGCATCCTTGAGTTCAAGAGATTTGGTTTGCTGGCCGCCGCCGAGTTCCACGATGGTCAGCCCGCTCCGGCTTAAATGGAATACCGGCAGTTTCACCTGGGTACCCCATTCCTTGCGGTAATTGTTTCCAAGGAACACCTGTTTCAATAAGGAAGGATCGGCATATTTGCCACTGGTGACCACTATGGTGCTGTCGATGCGTGCGGAATAGCTTTTTTCATGCTGCTGGGTTACCTGGGCCGAAACGGGTACCGCAAACAACAGCCAGAGTATGCCTGCAGGTCGGGTCATAAGGTTTGTATTCTTCTGGCTATTGGAAGCAACCTTCATTCCAGCAGTTGAGACAGGCGTTTTGCCGTCCGGCTGATCTGTATTGTAGATAATTCAGCCCAACCCGGCCGTTCATACCGGAAAGGTCAGTCGCCGGGATGCTCCACCCGGCATATGAAATCAACCGCAATAAAAACATGATAGGGCCGGGCCCGGACGCCTGATATTATAAATAGAGATATGTATCAGGAAGGACAATAAAAAAAACGGAAGAAAAAAACAGAAGCCCGGGCTTTCCAAAAGACATGCCATTTTCCAGGTAAACCGGCCTGAAAAACGCTGATTATGGGTTTCAACAAGGACCGTTTTCATGGTCAAACCCTTGCCTGTAAAGGGCTGTAAGAGAAAATACTTATTCATAAAATTCTTTTTCCCTTTCTGGTGCCTGCTTTCGTTTTACACCTGCCCATTTCCGGTTTTAGGGAGAAGCTTCTACGTTTTTTGGCACAGTATGTGCAAACTGGGGAAAAACCTAAACAAACACCATTCTCACTACACCATTCTCACTACCATGAAAAGCACCATTGCCCTGGCAGGCCTTGCCTCCCTCCTTATGTTTTCCTGCTCCAAACAGGATCTGCTCTCCGCTCCCGAAACCACTGCAACCGCTCCTGAATTTTCTTCCGTTGATGCCCTGACGGCTACTACCACCGCGGCTTCAATCAAAGTAGAAGCGGAAACCTATGTGGATGCCTACGGAGTTACCAAAGAAACAACCAACGATGCCGGCGGCGGCCAGCACCTGGGACGCTACCATACCAACGACTGGTTCGACCTGGTTGTGAATGTCCCCAAAGCCGGCTCCTATAAAGTCAACCTGCGGGTGGCTTCCGGCGTTACCGGTAAAGTGCAGCTGCGCAACACGGCCGGCTCGGCCATCAGCACTATTAATGTAACCTCCACCGGCGGCACCACAACCTGGAAAACCTTTTCTTCTACCGTTACCCTGCCTGCAGGATCGGTGAAGCTCCGCGTATTTGCCTCCACCGGCGGCTTTAACGTGAACTGGCTGGAATTCGTCGGCGCCACAACAACAGCCGACCTGACCGCTTCCACCACCCCCACTACCGGCAAATTTGCCAACCACTTCCTGAAGCCGGTCAACGGCCAGATCTACCTGCCGAACGGCCTGGGTATTTCCACCTTGAAGCCGGGCGATACGGTGAACATTCCTGCCGGCACGTACAGCCTCATTGCCATGGGTGCCTTCCGTGGTACCTCCGCCCTCCCCATCGTCATCCGCAATTCGGGTGGCCTGGTGACCACAAAGGAAATCCGCGTTTACAACGACGCCCGCTATTTCAGGTTTACCGGCACCGGCCTGCCTTCGGTTAAATATGGCTTCAAGGTGAACGGCACGGGCAACTCCGGCTTCTCTGCCAATAAGGCCACGAACTTCGAAGTATCCAATATCGAAGTAACCGGCCCCCAGGTAGGCATCTTTATCAAGCGCAATGTGGATGTAAATGATCCCCAGTCGTACTCCCCCAACTACCTGTTCGACAGCATCCGCGTCCTCAACAATTACCTGCATGATATCCGCGGTGAAGGCATGTACCTGGGTTTCTCCGGAAGCGCCACCTACCAGTCGGGCATGACCTACATCCCCGTCCGGATGAACAACCTGGAAGTGGCTTACAATAATGTGGTCAACTGCGACTGGGATGCCATCCAGGTATCCAACGCCCGGGGCAACACCAAGATCCACCACAATACCGTTACCAATTTCGGCCGCATCAACATGAGCAGCCAGCAGGCCGGCATCCTCCTCGGCGGAAACACCCAGGGCGATGTTTACGACAACGTGGTAAAAACCGGCACGGGTAACGGCATCCAGATCTTCGGCTACGGCACCATCCGGGTATACAACAATACCGTGGAAAGCACCGGCCGGAACGGCTCTTCCACCGGTCAGGAATCCATATTCTGCAATGATTACAAAACCACCCCGGAAGTGAACCCGAAGCAGCAGATGCTGATCTATAACAATACGGTGAAATATCCCCAGCGTAAGGGTGCGATTCGTGTAGGTGCCTACAATGGCAACAGCCTGCCTGCCTCCATTACCAATAATAAAGTACTGATCACCGCGGCACCTTCCAACTGGGTAAGCCTGTATGTGGTCAGCGGTGCCACCGGCAGCACGATCAGCGGCAATACCCTGATCACGCAATAACGAATGATTCCTATGAATAATTCCCACCCTCCCGGCTTGCCGGGAGGGTTTTTTTATGGAACGCGCTTCCAGGTCTGCACGAATTCGGGACCGGCCGATGACCGCGCTGTAATGTACAGTTCTTCGCTGCCCGAAAACCGAAGGGTGGCCGGACTGTAGATCCGAGAATCAGTGCAGCCGTTCACCAGGCTTTCCAGTGTAAATGTCCCGCCCGGACCGTTTTTCAGGTTGCGCCAGAGCGGTTCTTTTTCCCGGATGCAGTAGGAGTTGTTGCCAACGGCCCGCACCAGGGCTTCACTTTCCCCCGGCATCACCGTAACCACGGTTCCTTCCAGCGCCTTGTTATCGGTGGAGGTCTGCAGCCGCCAGTTGCCGTTGAGGGAATAAGCCGGTACCGGGGTGGAAGGAGCGGTGGCGGGTACTTTACGGGCCGTTCTGCAGGAAGCTGCCGTCAGCAGCAAAGCCGTGTAAAGTACGATCGGAAGTTTCATCGGTTTTTTCGCTATTGGTTCAGGAACTGTGCCAGAGTACTAATTTTACCCGCATGAAGCTTTCGCTCTGGACCGTCGGCAAAGGCCATGAAGGGTATGTACAGGAAGGGATAGCCGATTTCACCAAACGGATCGGCAGGTATTTCCCGGTAGACTGGGTGATCCTGCCGCCGGTGAAAAGCGGCGCTTCCCTGCCGGAAAAGGAACAGAAAAAGCGGGAGGGCGAGGCGATCCTGCAGCTCCTGCGGCCGGACGACTACCTCGTAGCCCTGGACGAGCGGGGAAAGGAATGGAGCTCAGAGGGCCTGGCGCAGTTTCTCCAGCAGCGGGCTACGGAAAGTACCCGGCAGATCGTATTCCTGATCGGCGGTTCCTTTGGCCTGGATGAAGCGGTACTGAAGGCCGCCAAAGTCCGCTGGTCTTTGTCCGCACTTACTTTCCCCCACCAGCTGGTCCGGCTCATCCTGGCCGAGCAGGTATACCGGGCCTGTACGATCCTGCGCGGCGAAAAATACCACCACAAATAATCAAGAAAAAACAAAAGGAACTGCAGCTATGGAATTAAGCATTACGCTCATTATCGTCATCATCACTGTACTGGTTTCGCTCGGCGCTTTCAATAATCAAAAGATGATGGACGACCTTATTTTTTATCCCCCGGCGGTAACGCGGCAGAAACAGGTGTACCGCTTTTTTACCTGCGGCCTCATTCATGCCGATTTCGGCCACCTCCTGTTCAATATGCTCTCGCTCTACCTGTTCGGCATCGGGGTGGAAAGGGAATTCCAGGGCATCTTCGGATCACTCGGAAAGGGGTATTACCTTTTCCTCTATGTTTCGGCCCTCCTCGTTTCGCTGCTGCCCACCTATTTCAAAAACAAGGACAATTACCATTACCGCAGCCTCGGTGCTTCCGGCGCCGTCAGTGCCATCATCTTTGCCGGCCTGCTCCTGGCACCGCTTTCCTCTGTCTTTCTGTTCTTTATTCCTATCCCTATCCCGGGCTTTATTTTCGGACCGCTTTATTTACTGGCATCCACCTACATGGACCGGAAAGGCGGCGACAACATCAACCATTCGGCGCACCTCTGGGGAGCCCTTTACGGGCTGGCCTTTGTCATTATCGCCTGCCGCGTCGTGGATTACCCGGTGCTGGAAACGATGATCCAGCAGGTGAAGTCTTATTTCCAGCAGGGGTAACGGCTGTCGCTCATATTACCCGGCCGGGAGCTTGCTGTTTACCCGGAGCTTCAGAATATTTTGGGTGCCCGCTCC
>DATAGL010000821.1:0-8314 GCA_036263755.1 Chitinophagaceae bacterium
CAAGTGTCCGTTTTTGATACAGTTCCTGTCCGTTATCGCACCACTCCGGGCCGCCCGGAATGGCGTACATTTAAGGGAACCACAAAAAAGCCCTTATGAACCCCATCCGAAAAGAAGACATCCGGCAGGAAGTGTTTGACCTCTACGACGATTATGCGCACGACCGGGTAAGCCGGCGCGAGTTTATGCAAAAGCTGGGCACCTATGCCGTGGGCGGTCTGACCGTGGCGGCGCTCATGAGCTTCCTGATGCCCGACTACAAGGAGGCGATCCAGGTCCGGGCCGACGATCCCCGGATCCGGTCCGGGTACATTACCTACCCTTCGCCCAAAGGCGGGGGAAACATAAAGGCCCTGCTCTCCGGGCCGGCAGCCGCGCCCGCAAAGCTGGGCGGCATCGTGGTGGTGCATGAGAACCGGGGCCTGAACCCGCACATCGAGGATGTGGCCCGCAGGGCCGCGCTGGCCGGCTTCCTGTCGCTTGCGCCCGACGCGCTCACGCCCCTCGGCGGCTACCCGGGCAACGACGACGAAGGCCGGGCACTGCAAAGCAAAAGGGACCGCAACGAGATGCTGGAAGACTTTATCGCCGGCTTCGACTACCTGCGCGGCCATCCGGACAGCAACGGAAAGGTAGGCGTGGTCGGCTTCTGCTTTGGGGGCTGGATCGCCAACATGATGGCGGTGCGCCTTCCGGAACTGGCTGCCTCCGTGCCTTTTTACGGCGGGCAGCCGCCGGCGGAGGACGTGCCCGGGATCAAAGCGCCGCTGCTCCTGCACTATGCCGGACTGGATACAAGGGTGAACGAGGGCTGGCCGGCGTATGAGGCGGCACTGAAAGCACACGGGAAAGCCTACACCGCGCATATGTACGCCAATGCCAACCATGGCTTCCACAACGATACCACGCCCCGGTATGACAAGGCCGCGGCGGAACTGGCCTGGAAACGGACGGTGGACTTTTTCGGGGAAAAGCTGAAGTAGGAGCCTTCATCATTCCATTGCCGGAGAACGGGGTTGCCGCAGCGCCCCGTTTTATGTATATTCCCTGCCAACCAAAACCTGCATCGTGATTACCGAGCGCCTGATACAGCATTCCTACGCCACTTTTGACATCGACCACCGGAACGAATGGTTTTACCTGAACTGGATCGGGGAAAAGAATGAGATCGATATCAACGAGATCTGCGCGCAGATCCTGCCCGAGATCCGGAAATACGGCTTCACCAAGGTCCTGAACGACAACCGGTCCGTTACGGGCATCTGGAACCCCGAGCTGAAGTACATCACGGATGAATGGTTCCGGGACATCCGCCAGGCTGGGATCCGCCATTTTGCCTGGATCTCCAATGAGAATTTCATCCACCGCGTCATCCTCGAATCCTTTATCCGGAGCCTGCAGGGCGCACCCGCCATCCGGGTATTCGATACCGCGGAGGAAGCGGAGGCCTGGCTGCGGCAAATGTAACAGCGGGTGCCGCCACTTACTCGAGGTTGAAGGCGCGGTAGTAAAAGTTGGACTGGTGCTGCTCGGTAATGGCTTCCGGGCGCGACCAGTCCAGCTGGAAGACCGCGTGCAGGATGCGCTTCAGCTGCGGGAAGGATTCGGGCTTGGTCACGAACAGGTTGGCGCCGATCTCGTAGGCCGCCTGTATGTTGCTGTGCCGGGAAGTGCTGCTGTACACAATGACCGGTACTTGCTTGCAGTCCTCTGCCTGCCTGATTTCCAGGATACATTTCAGGCCCCCTTTCCCGGGCATGTCCAGGTCCACGAATACGATATCGGGTTTCCTGTCCCGGATGAACGCCAGCGCATCGTCGGTGCTGAACAGGGAAGTGATCCCTGCGCCGGGACAGGCCTCCTGCACCGCTTCCTGGAACGCCAGGTGGTCATCCTGGTCGTCATCGATATACAGTACGGTGTACGGTTCGGTCGGATCGGGCAGGTTCATGAGAAAAAGGACGTTTGGGTAAAGATAGGCCGAAGAAGCGGCGCTTCCAATAAGGGTAAACCACCCATTTGTGCACCACCCGCCAAAAAGGCCGGCGGCCCCATTGCCGGGTGCCGGTAGGCCGGACAGCAGGCCTTTCCGCCGGCGGAAAGAATTTTGCGCTTTCCTTCCCGGAGCACCGGGATTAGAACAAATTCTCATTAATTTAGATGTAACGTTCCTCGTAATCAGAGCGTGTGGTTCCACTGCACAGCGCTCCCGGGCAGCAGCGTTCCGGTAAGTCCTATCCATTGAAGCCCTTTTCCGGTTTCCCGATTGTGAGCCGGGTTGCAACACCCAAACACCAGACATGCGTACACTTCTGTTCGTCCTTTCCCTATTCCTGTTCACGGATGATTTGTTGGGCCGGTCCGCCGGCAAAAGCCCCGCCCCGGAGGAGGGCGTGCGGACGGTTTATTACAAGGACAGTGACCGGGACGGCTGGGGCGATCCGAAGCGGACCGTGGAAGCGGCTTCCGTACCCGAGGGCTATGTCAGCCGGGCGGGTGATTGTGAAGACATCAACGCAAAAGTATACCCGGGCGCCCCGGAAACCTGCGACGGGGTGGATAACAACTGCAACGGCACCCGGGACGAAGGCTTTGCGGTACAAACCTATTACCGCGACGCCGACAAGGACGGCTGGGGCAGCAATACCGACTCCACGACCGCCTGCCTGCAGCCGCCGGGATTCCTGGCCGTCAAAGGCGATTGTTCCGACTGGAATGCCGCCCTTTTTCCCGGCGCGGCCGAAGTCTGCGACGGGCTGGATAACAACTGCAACGGAACCCGCGATGAAGGCTTTGAAGTGAAGACGCTTTATAAGGACAACGACGGCGACGGGTTCGGCGGCAACACCAGGATCACCGCCTGCACCACGCCGCCCGGTTATGTGTTCATCGGTGGTGACTGCAAGGATACGGATTCCACGCGCTACCCGGGCCGCCCCGAAAAGCAGGATGGCATCGACAACGATTGCGACGGCATCGTGGATAACGGCTTCCCCTCTACCGGTCCCCCGGACAACGGGCCGGGCCCCGAAGATTCGGCAAAGGTTGAGCTGCGGCTGACCGCCTATCCCAACCCCTCCGGCCGGCAGTTTACCATACGCGTGGCTTCGCGCTATACACAGGTGGTGCACCTCCGGGTGATCGATGCCATGGGCAGGGTCATTGAAGTGCGCAGGGACGTACGGCCCAACGGTACGGTCATCATGGGCGGGGCCTGGCACCCGGGCCTGTACTTCCTCGAAGGGGTGCAGGGCAACCGGGAAACCACCATCCGGCTCCTCAAAGACCGGCTTTAGCGAACATTCCCCCCTGTATAAAATAAGCCGCAGCCGGCAGCCCCTGGCCCTTACCGCCGGTCCTTCCTGCGGCGGCCGGCTGGTGTTTTTCCTGTACTTTAACGGGAACACGGGATGGTACTGCAGACGCCGTGGAAAAGAATAGGGAACCTGGTCCTGCTGCAGTACTCCTTCAAATCAGAATACCATGCGCGCTCCGGGGAACAGCTATAAACGTATCGGCCGGTGGATCGGCTTCAGCTTCTTTTGCCTCCTGGCTCATTCCGGGCAGGCACAGTTAACCCTCTGGTTCGGCACCGTATCTGCGGAAGGCAAAACCACCCAGGCCCGCTTCGAGGTGGACAGCAGCTGGCAAAGCATCGTCTATGCGCCTTATGGGCGCACGCCGGTGGCCTTTACCGGGATTGAAAAGACCGGCGGGCAACTAAGCTTTCACTGGCAGTACAACGGGCAGCCGTACCGCTGCACCCTGCTGAAAGAAGAAGGGGACCGGTACAGGGGCAACTGCACCGGCAGTAGCGGTGCCTCCATCGGGATGGTCATGCGGACCTTCAATCCCGAAGACGCCGTGCTGCAGGGCAACTCGTTAAAAGCCGGCGCCACCGACCTGCAGATCCTCGACCGGGCCCTTGCCCTGCTGAACGGGGGCCGCAACTGGAGCCGCTCGGCCAACCGGGTCTGCGACAACAGTACCTATCCCTATTCCTGGAGTCTTTTCTGCGCCCTGCACCAGGCCTCCATAGACGTCGACGTCGAGTACCGGCACCTGAGGCCCGCCCTGCAGGCCGTCCGCCAGGCCATTGAGGAAGCGGCTGCCGGGAAAAAATTCGCCCACATGCTGCAGGACTTCAACGCATCGGCACCGGACTTCGGATCCATTGCCGCAGTGCTGAACAGGGGAAAAGCCATTCTGGAAGAAAGGATCAAAAAGGGGCAATGAGGCAAAAGAGCCACCTCACCGCCGCTCTGGGTTTTCTCCTTTTTGCCTGCACAACAGGTGATAGCAAAGACCCTGTTCCTGCCCTCCTCCCCGAACCGCCTCTTTCCAAAGGGGAAGTGGCGGTGTACCGGACCACAGACCCGCTGGCCCATTTCGTGCTCCGCATCGACAGTGCTTTCCGGTTTGAAGAGCATTTTGCAGACAGGGGCGTGCCTTACTGGTACCGGATCGGGACGGTCCGAAAAGTGCCCGGCCGGTTGTCCACCATTTACCTGCAGACGGATGATGCGGACACGACCTTTCAGATGGACCTTTCGGGAGTGGATAGTATCCTGTTCGGACCCCGGTACGGCAACAGGGGGTTCTATATCGCCACCGATGCCGATTATAATGCCTGGGTCATTGATTAAGGCAGCACCGGGTGAAGAAAGAGGAGGAGCGTTTGTATCAAAGACGGGTGTCTTATACAAGGGTACACGGCCGCACGTTATTGGTAACGGAAAGTTTACAGGAACAACACATTGCGGTAACCTTCGGGGTACAGTTTTGCGCCAGCGAAACCCTACTTATGATTCGAATATTACCCCTTTCTTTTTTACTTCTTTTTCTTGTATTCCTCCTGCCCTCCGGCCTGCAGGCACAGACCACGCAGGCCTCGATCACCGGCAAGGTGGTGGCCGACGAGCAGAAGCCGCAGGCAGGCGCTTCGGTGTCGGTACGCAACGAATCCACCGGCTTTGTGGCCCGCACCATCACCAATGCCCTCGGTGAATTCACCTTTAAGGAACTGCCGCTGGGCGGCCCCTATACCGTTACCGTAAGCTATACCGGCTATGGCGAGCAGAAGCGCAGCGGGTACCTGCTCAACCAGGGCGACCTGATTAAAGTGGACATCAGCATGCACGTGGCCGAAGCCACCCTGGAAGTGGTGCAGGTGGTGGGCTCGGGCCTGAAGAACAAGGTGCAGAACATCGGTGCGGCCACCGCCATCTCGGCGCGGACCATGAGCCGGCTGCCGGTCAACGGGCGGAACTTTACCACGCTGATGGACCTCTCCCCGCTGAGCCGCGGCGGCAACATAGCCGGGCAGCTGGGCTCCTCCACCAACTATACCATCGATGGCATGACAGCCAAGAACCCCACTTCGGCCGGCTCCACCACCAGCCGCAGCGGCGCGCCGTATTCCATCTCCATCGAGGCCGTGCGCGAGTTCAAAGTAGTGACCAACCAGTACGACGTTACCTACGGCCGCAGCGGCGGCGGAACGGTGAGCGCCGTAACGAAGGCCGGTACCAACACGTTCAGCGGAAGCGTCTTCGGCTTCGGCCGGGCCAACTGGCTGGCCAGCCGCTACGACATCCGTGGCAACCGGCGCAACAACGATTACTCCACCTACCAGTACGGCTTCTCGCTGGGCGGTCCGATCATCAAGGACAAGCTGCATTTCTTTATCGCCTGGGATCACCAGCGCGACAACCGCTCCCTGGTCATTGCCGATATCCAGACGCCGGCCGATGAAGCGCGCTTCGGCATCACCAAGGCCACCCTCGACCAGTTCGTGACCATCGCCCGCAACCAGTACGGGGTGTCGGCCCGGCCGCAGTACGGCTCCTTCGACAAGCGCCGGGGTTCGGATGCCGCCTTTGCACGGCTCGACTGGCAGATCAACGCACGCAACCTGCTGACGGTGCGGAACAACTATACCAACGACCGCAACAAGCTGGGCCTGACGGACAATACCTCCATCAACCTGTACGAATCCACGGGCAACGACTTCAACCAGGATAACAGCCTGCTGCTGACCCTGCGTTCCTCCATTCACCCGCGCCTCACGAACGAGCTGAAGCTCCAGCACCTGTACACCTACCAGTCCAGCGAGCCCGGTGATGAGCTGCCCGGGGCCAACATTCCGCGGGCCATCGTGGAGAACGTGACCTCTACCATCGGCGGGGTCACCCGGTCCACCAACATCCAGATCGGCGGTCACCGGTTCGCCCAGGAGAATTTCGACAACCACGTGGTGCAGCTGGTCAACAACCTCTATTACAAGACGAACACCATCGACTACACCTTCGGCGTGGATGCCATGTATACCCGGGCGCATTCCCGCTACGGCAGCGAGGTGAACGGGCGTTTCCACTACAACGGGCTGACCGCATTTGAAAACAACCAGCCCTACCGCTACTACCGGGAAGTGCCGATCGTGGCCGACCCCAGCGTGGTGGGCAAGATCGTCAACCTCGGCGCCTACGGCCAGCTGGAAACTTCGCTGGCTCCCGGCCTGAACCTGACGGCCGGCCTGCGGTTCGACTACGCGCACTACCCCTCCTCGCCGCTGAACACCACCGTGCAGAAAGCGCTGGGCGTCCGTACCGACCATAAGCTGAAGTCTTCCGTCATCCAGCCGCGCTTCCAGTTTACCTGGGACGTGGGCGAGCGCAGGAAGGATTTTGTGCGGTTCGGTGCCGGCGTATTCGCTTCCGACATCAACAACTATGTACTCATCAACAACCTCGTGTTCGACGGCCAGCATTCCGCTACGGTAGACGTGCGGGCCCCGAACCTCCCGGCAGCGGATTTCGAAAAATTCCGGAAGGATCCTTCCGCCGCACCGGTGCTGCAGGAGTTCCAGCTGCCGACCATCAACACCAATGGCCCCGACGCACAGGTGCCGGTGGTCTACAAGGCCAACCTCTCGTACAGCCACTATTTTACCGCCCGCCTGCGGGTCGGCCTGACGGGCTACGCCACCCTGGGACGCAACAACTATATGTACGTGGACCGCAACATGGTCGCCCAGCCCTTTTTCACCCTCGACAATGAAGGCGGCCGCGGGGTGTATGTACCCCTGAATACGATGCCCGCCAACGGTGCCGGCGACTGGCTGCAGGGCCGCATCAGCAATGGGCTCGGCCGCGTGCTGGAGCTGAACAGCAAGGGAAAGGTGAACCAGTTTGCCGTGGTGCTGGACGGAACCTATCAGTACCTGCGCGATGGCGAGATCTCGTTCAGCTATACCTGGAACGATACCCGCGACAATACCTCCTTCAACGGCAACGTGGCCAATACCGCCACCCTCTCGCTCCCGGTGACGGATGACCCGCGCGACCTGAGCCTCATGAGCTATTCCGACAACCAGTTCCGCCACAAGGTGGTCGTATACGGTTCGCTGCCCACCTTCTACGGTGTCAGCATCGGCCTGCGGTATTCCGGCATCGGGGGTACCCGCTACAGCCTGCTCTCCGGCGTGAACAGCAATGCCGATTTTGTATCGGGCACCAACGACCTGGCCTTTGTCTTCGACCCGAAGAATGCTTCGGTGCCGCAGAACGTGCGCGACGGACTCGCCGCTATCCTGAACAACCCGAACGCCAGCCCGAGCATAAAGGATTACATTAACCGGTATTCCGGCAGCATCGCCCGGCGCAACGGGGGTATCAATGATTTCTACGGCATCTTCGACCTGCGGATCAGCAAGCGGTTCCAGTTCGGACGGAAGCAACGGAAGCACGGCGTGGAACTCTCCGGTGACATCTTCAACGTGGCCAATATGTTCAAAAAGTCCTGGGGCGTAAACAAATCGCTGGGCAACCAGGCGCTCTATGCTGCGGGCATTCCGGCCACGGCCACCACACCGGCCACACCGGCTTTTGATGCTGCCGCCAGGCAGTTCAACTACCGCGTGAATACTGCGGGTATCCCGAACCCTTCGGGTGATCCCTTCCAGGTACAGATCGGTCTGCGTTATACGTTTTAACGACCCCGGCAAATAACAGCCTTCCGAAAGGGGGGACCAAAACCGGTATGCCGCTTCTTACAGGAGCGGCATACCGGTTTGCTGTTTCGGGGCAGGTCCTGCCGGAAGGGCGCAACGGAATGGGTTGGAAAGCCCGGGTGCCTTCCGGGATTTTTGTTGATCCCCAGGCCGGCCATCGCGGCCCGGTGAAAGAGGGGCCCGAACGCCTGCTCTTTTCAAAAGTTTTTCAAAAAGATTTGTGTAGTTAAATGACTTCATATAAGTTCGTAGTCAAATAGCTACACAATGAACCTGCGCAGAGATGTATTCCAGGCTATAGCC
>DATAGL010000822.1:0-2348 GCA_036263755.1 Chitinophagaceae bacterium
CTCGGCGAACAGGGCCACGAAGTCGATGTTGAAACCGATAGCGAGCGGAATCAGACCGAAGATGGCGGCCAGGGCCGTCAGCAGTACCGGGATGATCCGGGTCTTACCCGCCTGGATCAGGGCTTCGCGGGTTTTCAAACCCCGGGCCCGCAGCTCGTCGGCAAATTCAACCACCAGGATACCGTTTTTCACTACGATACCCGCCAGCCCCACGATACCGAGTCCGGTGAACACACCCGACACGCTCATACCCGTCAGGGAGAAGCCCAGCAGCACACCAATGATCGAGAACAGGATCTCGGTCAGGATGATCACCGGCTTCGAGATGGAGTTGAACTGGAGCACCAGCGTCAGCAGGATCAACCCAAGGGCGATCACCAGCGCCAGGCCGAGGAAGTTGACCGTTTCCTGCATCTGCGCGCCTTCACCGGTTTGACCGATGGTCACGTTTTCAGGTTTGTTGCGGAAGGAAGCGAGGTGATTGACCAGCTCGGCGTTCACCTGCTGCGCGGTGTATCCCTGCGATTCCAGCACGTTCGAACGGAGGGAGATCACGCGCTTGTAATTCTTCCGCTTCACGCTGCCCTGGGTGCTGGTATAGTCCACCTTCACCACCGAGGAAATGGGCACGCGCTTCACCACTCCGGTCGCCATATCGCGGAACGTAACGTTCATGTTCATCAGGTCTACCAGGTTCCGGCGCTGCAGCTCCTGGTTGCGGAGCTGGATCTTGTATTCGTCCTCCCCGTCCTTGATCTTGGAGATCTCGCGTCCATACAGGGCCGTGCGGATCTGCATGCCGATCTGGGCGCTGCTGACGCCTTCAATGAGGGCGCGCTCCCGGTCCACCGCCAGGGTGATCTCGGGGTTCGACAGGTCCACGTCCATCTTCAGTTCTTCCACGCCGGGCGTATTGATCGAATCGAGGTAGTTCTTCAGGCTGACGGCGGTTTTCACGAGGGCATCAATGTCCTCGCTCGCCACTTCAATGTTCACCGGGGGATCGGTGGGCGGGCCACTGCTTTCCTGGGCCACGGAGATTTCCGCACCCGGAATGCCTTTCATCACTGCCCGGATGGAATCCAGGTAGGGAGCGCTCGATTTCCCGTGGCGCTTCTCGAATTCCACGAACGACACCTGGATCCGGCCCAGTTCCGAGCGGGTGCTGCGGTCGCCCGAGGCAGGGTCGGCAGCGCCGACGGCCACGTTCGAGATCACGCTCTCCACGATCGGGTTCTTCCGGCCGTTCTCCATGCCCAGCACCTGGTACACGCGGTTTTCCAGCACACGGGTCACGGAGTCGGTGTATTCCACATCAGTGCCCACGGGCAGCTTGATATAGGTATAAATGAAGTTCGGGTCGGCTTTCGGGAAGAACACCACTTTCACCCATTGCGTGGAAGTGGCAATGCCGAAGATGACGATCGACAGCACGAAGATGCCGAAGGTGGCCAGCAGCAGGTACACGGGCCGCCAGCCTTTCAGCGCCCAGCGCAGCAGGCGCTCGTAGCGGCGCATGATGCCCGGCAGCACGCGGTTCTGGAAAGAATGTATGGCATCGTCCAGCACATACCGGTTGAACACCATCAGGATGAGCATAAAGAGGAGGAAGTTGCCCCAGAAGGTGGCGCCGGCGAGGTCCAGCAGGATGCCCAGACCAAGGCCGATCCAGAAGTATTTTTTCCGGAAGATGGCCGACTTCGGCTCTTTTCTTCCTTCTTCATGGTTCATGAAGTCCACGGCAAATACCGGGTTCATGATAAAGGCCACCACCAGGGACGCCGCCAGGGTGAAGATGAGCATCGTGGGGAGGTAGATCATGAACTTACCGATGATGCCCGGCCAGAACAGCAGCGGAAGGAAGGGTGCCAGGGTGGTCACCGTACCGGCCAGTACCGGGATGAACACTTCACCGGCCGCCATCATGGCCGATTTCTCGGAGGAGATGCGCCCGCGCCCTTCGGAAAAGATCCGGTGCGTGTTCTCGATCACCACGATGGCGTCATCCACGATGATGCCGAGGCCGAACAGCAGGGCAAAGAGCACGATGAAGTTCAGCGAGATGTCGGAGCCCGCGATCAGCTCGGCGCCGGGAATGAAAATGAAGGCCACAAAAATGCTGAGGGGCACCGACAGGGCCACGAAGAAGGCGTTCACCACACCCATGAAGAACATGAGGATCAGCAGCACCAGCACAAAGCCGATCACGATGGTGTTCACCAGCTCGTTGAACGAGTTGCGGGCGTTGATGCTCTGGTCGCCCGTGATCACGATATTGAGGTTGGGCGGGAACACGGTGGTCTTCAGGTCTTCCACCACCTCGTCCACGCCGGCTGCGGTTTCGATGA